>JBBQIU010000162.1:0-6611 GCA_038325245.1 Verrucomicrobiota bacterium | reverse complement strand
GGATGCCTATGGTTTCCTGTCCCTGGCTGATCTCGCCGGTCGCCGAGATCGAAAGCGGTTCCGACCGGTCGAGATCCACCACGGCGGGCCCGCCCCCCTCGGTCAAGACCGGATAACCCTGCTTCGAGACGATCTGCCCCTGCGCATCCAATCGGAACTCACCGTCCCGCGTGAAAGCCGTCTCGCCATTTGGAAGTTGGACCTCGAAGAACGCCCTGCCGTCCATCGCCACATGCGTCTTCTCCCCGGTGAACCGCATCTCGCCAGCGGTGAAATTGGTGGTGGAGCGCCCCTGAGGAATCGCGAGTTGCTGAAGACCGCCAATCGAGGTCGGAGTCACACCGGGCCGCATGCCGGCCGAGGTCGCCGCGAACGAGAAATCCTGCTTCCTGAATCCGGGGATCGAACTCGAAGCGAGGTTTTCCGAAATGGCCTCCTGCCACCGCGCGGTCGCATCGAGGGCCGATGCCGATTGATAGAGGCTCACGTTCATGTGTCTCACCCACAGAAGCAGAACGTGTGCCAACCGCCGAATCCCCGCCCTTTGGCTCCGAAGTCCCCTGAAATCATCCTACCGTGGCAGAACCTGCCCCAAAACCGCGGTCGATTTTGCCCCTATCCAACGCTCCCGGCTTAGAGCCTGTCTGAAAAGTGAGTGGGGTCCTGCGGCGAGGGATTTTGGGCGCGCCCGAGGCGGCGAGGCCGGAGCATCCCCGCAGCGGGCTGTGACGGCCGAGCCAACGAGGGGCGAGTCCAACGGAGCCGCCGCCCGAAGGGTTTTCGAGGAAAGGGCCGTCTGGCTTCGTTGCTCGTCGGTCATGGACCACTGGCGGGTATCCTCCCTCCTCGCGCCTCGCCATACGGCCCTTTCCCCGAAAACAGGACCCCACTGACTTTTCAGACAGGTTCTTAAATGAAGTACGTCTGTTGGATTAGCCACGGAGGCACCAGGACCATGGTGACTGAGAGACCGAGTAGGGATGGAGAGGGTCTGACAGTCCGGGGAATGTGACTCACCGGAAGCGTTGCGCTCCGTCTATCCGTGGCCCACTGGAGCGCCCCTTCCAGGTTCAATATGTACATTCCAACTCGATCACCTGGCCGCATCCGCACTCGATCCGGATGCCCGTCACGCGGTCGCCTTCCTTCTGAAGGGTCACGACGGGTTCCCGCGCCGGGGATCCCGGCACCGTCCCGCATGCGACGTGGGACGGAGCTCGTAGTGGAGTGAAGGCGGGAACGGCGCCACCGCCCCCAACTGCGCCGGAACCTCCCCCGGTGGAGGTACCGCGTTTGCCAGGAAGGAGAGGAACGAAGTCGGCGGGCATGATCGTGTCGCTGTCGAGTGGGCTTATCAGCCCTTCTTGGGTCCGTTGGGTCGCAGCATCACCGAGATGCGGCGGTTGATTTCGTCCTCGGGACGGTGCTTCGGCACCGGGATGGTGGCCGCGTACCCCGTCACCTGACGGATCTGTTTTCCGGTCACCCCATGTTCCAGCATCTTCCGGCGCGCCGCGTTGGCGCGATCCGAGGAAAGCTCCCATTCCCCGTAGGATTCAGACACCGCGGGATGCCCACTTTCGGTATGTCCCTCGAGGTCGATCTCGAAGTTCGGGTAACGGCCGATCGACCAGGACAATGTGGACATCACCCATTCACCGTACTTGGTGAAGCGGATGGACTGGGGCTCGAAGATGGGGCGGTGGGAGCGGTCGAAGATGGTGATCCGCAAGCCTTCGTCCGTAAGTTCGAGCTCCACCGTCTTCTGGTCGGGCTCCTCGTTCTCCTGCATCAGGGACTTGAGAAGGTCCTCGTTCAGCTTCCGCAGGATGTGCAGTTCGATGGCGGAGGCGGAGTCGAAGTTGCCGGAGCGATCCTTGGCGATCTGGTCGTTCTGGTTGGGGACGATTCCGATGCTCTCCTTGGTGAGTGAGGCGAAAGGGTTCCGAAAGGCTCTTTCCACGGCCTCCTTGAGTTTCGTGTCCTGCGCCGCGAGCCACAGCACGAGGAAGAGCGCCATCATCGCGGTCACGAAATCCGCATACGCTACCTTCCATGCCCCACCATGATGACCTTTGCCTGCCATAATTCTTGTGTCTCCGTTTCCTAGTAGGGACTGGCCGGGGAACCGTCACTTCGCGGGTGAAGTCACCGATTTCAGCATAGCCTCCATGGCATCGGCCTTCGGCTTGACGTCGGAGGTCAGCCCCCGCCGGGCGACTTCGATCGCCATGATCGGCGCCATGCCGTTGGCGAACCCGGTCACCGCCGTCGCAATGCAGCGGAGGTAGGACATATGCGCGATGTTGATGAACTCCATGTTGACGGCGAGGGGATTCATAAAGCCGTACGAGATGAAGATCCCAAGGAAGGTTCCGACGAGCGCCGCGGCCACCTTGTGACCCACCTCCTCAATCGGACCGGCGATGGCCCCCATCGTGATCACGATCCCCAGGACAGCCGCGACGATCCCGAAGCCGGGCATGGCGTCGGCCGATTTGACCAGCACGTGGACGGGTTGCTCGTCTTCCACTTCCAATGTTTGGAGTTCGATCTCGAGGAGCATCTTCAACTGATCAGGCTTGATCTTGCCATCGATGATCGGCCGGAGCCCGCTGCAGAGGAACTCGATGGCGGCCGCGTGATGGGTGAAGCGGGGATACTTGGAAAAGATGCTGCTGGTCTGCGGGGTGGTGACGTGTTCCTCCAGGGCGATCATCCCATTGCGACGGCCCAGCATGAACAGCTCGTACAACGCCTTGAAGAGTTCCTCGTAGTCGGCGGCTCCGTAGGGGGAACCCTTCAGGGTTCCGATAACCTGTTTCGCCAAGGTCACGAGCACTCGCTTAGGCGACATGATGACGAGGGCTCCGAGGGCTGCGCCGATGATCACGACGAACTCGGAGAGATGCATCAGCGAGCCTATGTGGCCACCGGCCATCATGAAGCCCCCCAATACCGATCCCAGGACGATTATGGCTCCGATCAGGACAATCATGCGATTTCTCCCTTATGCATGAAGGGACGCCTCCGGGTCGTGGCGACGTAGGAATCCCTTGAGGGCGAGGATGGCCTGCGCGTGGATCTGGCAGATTCGGGACTCCGTGACGCCGAACGCCACGGCGATTTCCCGTAATCGCAAGTCTTCAAAATAGTAGAGAGCCAGGACCTTGCGCTGCATCTCAGGCAACTCCGTGATCCGGTCCGCGACCAAACCGGCCAGCTCGTTGATGGCCGCCTGTTCGTCCGGGGCCCGATCTGCGTCGTTCGAGATGCTCTCGGCATTGCGCAGGCCGTCGTCGCTGTCTC
Organism: Verrucomicrobiota bacterium; assembly: GCA_038325245.1. Lineage (GTDB taxonomy): Bacteria > Verrucomicrobiota > Verrucomicrobiia > Limisphaerales > CAIMTB01 > CAIMTB01. The sequence continues at coordinate 3,302 of JBBQIU010000162.1, read as the reverse complement.
CGGCGCGGACGGAATCGAGACAGACAAAGGTCGCCGGTCGGATCTCGGTCAGGAGGTCCCGGTACTCGTTGCCGGTGAGACCCAACTCAGCGGCCATCTCTTCCTCGCTCGGGACACCACCCTGATCCTGTTCCAGGCGAAGCATCACTTCCTGGACTTTGCGGGCCTTCTTATGAAGGGAACGGGGTACCCAATCCAACCGTCGAAGCTCATCCAGCACCGCCCCCCGGATGCGCAGTCGCGCGTAGGTCTCGAAGGCGACGCCGGTCCCGGCGTCATAGCGACGGATCGCATTCAGCAATCCGATCATTCCCGCACTGTAGAGATCCTCGGAATCCACGTGCGGTGGCAGGGACATCGCCACGCGACCCACCACGGTCTTCACCAATGGCAGGTGCTGCTCCACAAGCTGCCCCTCCGAGGAACTCCCGTGACCTGCGCCGGCGTAGCACTTCCACAGTTGCGCCGTCTCCGGCGAACTGCGATGCGGCCGAACTTCAGGTACCGGCACCACGGACAAGGTCGCTGTATTCATCGCTTTTTCGAAACTATTGAGTTTACCGCGGTTGTTCCCGCACCCCGCGCCGTCGCGGTCATCGCCTCCACCGGTACCGGCAGGGCCGCTTCCCGCAGAGCGGCCGCATGCTTCTCACTTAGAGACAGGCGGAGGTTTCTCATCCAGTGTCCGGCCCACCATCGGAACATCAGTCCCGCCACGTACGCCGCGACACATGCCTGCCAGACGACTGTTGGCCACGGGCTCTGACGGAGGAGGCTGAAAGCGACTCCCACCCCAAAGCCTAAAGCGGCACCGGTCAGCATCATCATTTTCATAATCCGGTAATCCCTTCGAAGCAGAACCGCTGCCAGAAACCGTGAAGCCCAAAATCCCTACGCCACGCTGCGGTCATCCGCGAAACTGCCTCGCCCACAGCGCGTCCGGAGTCGCAACCTGAAAGTCCCCAGGAACATTTTGCCCCGCACTCAGGTAACGGACGGAGTAGTTTGTGCCCAACACCAGATTCCAAAGCTTTCCCCAGCGCCCTTCCTCATCCAGGTGGGTCACCAGGAGATCCTCGACTGCCAGCGCTCCGAACGCCCGTACCTGCCGCAGCATGAGCGTCGTTTCATACGCGCCGTTCAGCACGAGATGAATCCGGACCGGCCCCAGGCTCTTCAGCAATTCCCCTACCCGCGCCACGGCCCCCGCATCCCGCCAATTCGTCCCCGGCAGATCCACAAAGCCCATCTCCCCGGCGTCCGCGCCGTCGCCGTCTCCCCAGCGCCTCGCCAACGGAACCCCTAGCACGTCGCAATAGACCGCCAGTGCGTCCGCTGTATTGGCCGTCTGACCGTCCAATCGCCACACCCGCACCGGCCGGCCCTCCCCCAGCGCCACCTGTGTCAGCCATTTGCTCAGACAGGTCGTCTTTCCGGCTCCAGGCGCCCCCACCAGAACATGAACCTCCCCGCCCGCCGCGGCCGTCGGTGAGGCGTCCTTCCAGGCCTTCCTCAACGCGCGCTTTACCAGAACCAGTTCGTCCATCATCGCCCCCGGCGGAACGTCGCCATGGTCCCGTCGCAGCCGATCCACAATCCTTTGCGCCTCCTGGGGCAGGAGCCCGGAGGCTTCCAGAAGTCCGCCTGCGCGCCAGGTTCCCCCCCCGGACCTGGGCGCCACCGGCTCTGTTTCCTCGGAAGGTTCAACCGTCATCCCCTCCGGCGTCCCAGTAGAATCTTTCGCCCGGGTTTCCGGAACCGGGTCCCGCTCCTGCGGACGAGGCAACGGGTCGGTCTCCGCGGGCGCGTCCCCTGCCACCACGTCCAACCGCATCGAGGTGTCGGCGGTCGCTTCTTTTACCGAGACCGGCTCCGGCCGGTACGCCAGCACCTCAATGCGGGGCCTCGGCTTCTTCCCAAACCATCCGCGTGTTCCGGTCTCCACGGGACGGACCTGCACCACGACCGCTTCCGGGCCGAGACGCTCTCGAACCTGCCGGGCGGCATCGGCGGCCGAGTCCGCGATGAACGGGACAATCTCCGGGGATGAGGACGGGGCGTTCAGAAAAGGGGTGGGCAAAACGATTTAGCCCGCGCGGGTCGTGCGGTCGGGATTGGCGTGATGGAGTTCATTCAGGGAAAGGAATCACGGAGGCGCTCTGGACCTCGATCCGTGGCGGCACCTCTGCGTAGGAGAGAACGGCCAGTTCGGCGAAGGTCGATTCAAAGAAACGGCGGAACGCGAGCCGGATCTGGGGTCCGCACAGGAGGACCGGGGGTTGGCCGACCGCGAGCAGTTGCTGGATCCGTTGCGAGAGGTTCTCCACCACATGACGGGCCAGGCGCGGCTCCATCACCAGCGAGACCTCCGTCGCCGAGAGCCTCACGCCCAGGGCGATCTGCTGTTCCAGTTTTGGGTCGAGGGTGATGGCCCGGATGGCGCCGCCCTCCAGTTGATAAGCGCGCACGATCTGGCCCCCGAGCGCACGCCGCGCATGCTCGGAGAGTTCGTCGGGATTCTTGGTCATCAGCACACAATCGCCCACTCGTTCCAGGATGCCCGAGAGGTTCCGGATCGAGATGCCTTCCGCGAGCAGGTTCTGGAGCACCCGCTGGACCTGTCCGAGGCTGAGCAAACCGGGGATCAGCTCGTTCACGACCGCGGGATGGGTTTGCTTCAGGTTGTCGAGGAGGTTCTGGACGTCCTGGCGGGTGAGGATCTCGCTCGCGTTGCGTTTGACCGCCTCCGACAAATGCGTCACGAGCACCGACGGCGCGTCCACCACTGTGTAGCCGCCGACCTCCGCATTTCGTCGTTCGGCATCATTGATCCAGGTCGCGGGAAGCTTGAAGACCGGTTCGGTCGTGGGAAATCCCTTGAGGACCGTCTTGCTGTGCGTGGCGTTCATGGCAAGCCAATGGCCAGGCATCAACTCGCCCTGCGCCACGGGATTGCCCTTGAGCAGGAACCGGTACTCGTTGGCGCCGAGCTGCATGTTGTCACGCAGACGAATGGGCGGGACGACCATTCCCATTTCCTGGGCAAAGGTCTTTCGCACACCGGTCACCCGTTCCAGCAGGTCGCCGCCTCTTCGCGCATCCGCGAGGCTGACGAGTCCGTAGCCCAGCTCGATCTGGAGCGTGTCGAGCGGGAGCAATGACTCCAGCTTCTCCGAGGCGCCTGCCGCCGCCTTGGCGCCGTCCGTTCCAACTGCCCCGGCTGTTCCGCCCGCCCCGCCCGTAGCCCCGGTCCGTAAATCGCCATCCGCCGCCGCCGGTGTCAATCCCCCCTCGTCTTTCAA
>JBBQIU010000161.1:0-6616 GCA_038325245.1 Verrucomicrobiota bacterium | reverse complement strand
GCCCGTTCCGAAATGTCGACTGTCAATGTTTGCCCCATCGCTCGCCCACCATCGCTCGCCCACCATCGCTCCCCCTCCAGCCCGCTACGGAGAAAAAGACGCGTTGGGGTCAAACATCAACAATTGACAGTGCGCGTCAATATGACGAGCGAAGGCTGCTATGGACGAACTGCCTTCTCCTTCTTTCAGTTCCCTCGGTCTTTCTGATGCATTCTGGCTTCGGTATGAGAAGCCTTAGGCGTTGTGATCTGCCGCCTCCTGCACAGCCCGTTCCGAAATGTCGACTGTCAATGTTTGCCCCATCGCTCGCCCACCATCGCTCCCCCTCCAGCCCGCTACGGAGATGCTCCGGCCTCGCCGCCTCGGGCGCGCCCAAAATCCCTCGCTGCAGGACCCCACTCACTTTTCAGACAGGCTCTTAGGGCCTCCGGAACCAGATCGCTTCGGGAAGACTACCCGCGACCCGAATGTTTTCCCGCGACCCGATTCTCCGATAGATCCCACGGGTCGGCTCGAACGCCGCCGGGAATTCCCGGATGAAGACGAGACGGCGCGGCGCCAACGCGCCTGCGGCTTCCGGAATGTCCGTCACCCGCAGCACGTTCAACAGCGCCGGCTGCTGCCAATGCGTCGCCGGCGGATCATGGAGAATCACCTGACTCACTCGCTCGTCGAAGAGGGCGGCATACACCGACAGCACACCCATTTCGCACCGGCCCTGGAGTGAAACTTCTGAAGCCGCGAGCTTCGCCTCACCCAGGGCCCATTCCACGGCCCGGAGAATGTCCCAGACCTGCATCGATGCGACGGTGCGTCCGCACCACGACGCCGTGAACTCAAGATCGCGGTACTGGGCGGAGGTGATGGGTACCTCGGTGAAACGGGGATTCAACACCAACACCGTGCAGCGTCCAAGCAGGGGGAGCAGTTCGTCGAGATCCATGAAGTAAATCGAGTCGCCCGGACGTCGCACCTGAATCACCAGTGGAACATCTGCAGTGCCGGTCTTCGGGCGGAAGAGACGACCCCGGATCCGGGCCCCGTCCTCGCTCTGGAATGAAACCTCGGTGTAGTCCGCGTAACGCCCGGCCCAGCCTCCACCCCCCTTCTCCTCCCGGGTCTCAAACGGAATCCGGCGCGTGGGAAACCACCGGAAGACGCGATCCCGCAGACCGTCGAGCAACTCCGATCGGCGACCGGCCCACGCGGCCCGTGTTCGCGGCGGTTTGAATGCAGCGATGGGAACGAACTCATTCTGGATCCGGAAGTTGACTGCGTCGGCAGGCAATAGAGCGAGGCAGGCCAAATCCTCGGCCCTTTCGTCGGGTGTCTCCGTCGCCGGTTCCTCCGGGAGGATTGTCTGTCCACCCTTCAGCCAGCGGGTCATCCACTGCCGGACCTCGCGCCGGAAGAGGGGCGGATCGCTGTGCCCCACGTCGGCGTCGACCTCCCGGATCCGATCCGAGTCGCCGCCCGCGTCGCGGTCGTAGACTCGTTTTGCGCCCTGGGAGACAGCATGGTAGCCGTCCGGCGGAAAATCGGCGTCGCGCCGGCCGCTCAGGATCATCAGGGGTCGTGGCGAGATAAGGGCTCCGACGATCGGGAAGTCCCAACCGTACGTGTTGCAATAATAGATGCAGTCGCACTGGCCCGATGCGCGCCAGTGAGCCGCCTGGGAGCCGGCCGTCCACGTCGAACAGACGGGCGCGGCGACGGCGACGCGGTCGTCGAGCGCCGCCGTGTACCACGTGATCGCCCCGCCGCCTGAGATGCCGGTGACCCCGATTCGCTTTGCATCCACCTCGGGCCGGGTCTCCGTGTAGTCAAGTGCCCGGATCGCGTTCCAGACCTCGACCCCGGTTGGCGAGTAGCCGAGCGAGAGCCAATGCCATTGGTTGAGGTCGTGCAGGCCGTGATGTATTCCGGGCACCTCACCAAACTCGAGGGTGTCGAGGATCAGCACCACGAAGCCGTTGCGGGCGTACCACCGCACGCGATCCTGATACTGGACCTTGGCTCCGGTGGGATCCGGCGCGTGACCGCAGAGATAGAGAATGGCCGGCAGTGGCTCCGGGGATTCGCGAGGGAGATAGAGATTCCCGGTCACGTACAGTCCCGGGAGACTCTGAAAGACGACCTTCTCGATTCGATAGGCTGGTCGTTCAAGCACACCGGTGACCTGGGCTCGCAGGGGAGTCCGTTCCGGCAATGGATCGAGCCCAATCACGTCCCGCAACTGCCGGCGGAAATCCGGTCGCCTGCTTCGAAAATCGTCGACCGCGGACGAATCCGCCAGGCAACGCTCGGAGATCGCGGCGGCGGCGCGTTTCAATTGGTTCGTCGCCAGGACGTGGCGCTCGGCGGCGGATTCGATGGCAGCGCCGCGGCAAGAAAGGAGACTCAGCGCGACGGCAGCGCTCACGGCGAGGCGGATCATTCCGGGGATCGTAGGCCCCGTGGAAGTGATGCGGTCAAGTCAGGGTTCGTAGGGCTGGGTGAAGTGAATTGCGTGGCGGAGGTGCGGGGGCGGGCATCCATCCAGGCGGCGGGCAGGCAGGCGCGTGACCCAGAAGCGGGTGGCCACGTTGAAGCCACTGGATGGAGCACTCAAGGTCGCGCGCCAGACGACGCATGTCATCGGACCCCGCCGGGTCCAAGCCGCTGATCCATCAACGAGGGTGCTCCCTGAAGAACTCGAGCGTGCGACCCCAGGCAAGCTCGGCGCTCTCCTTATCGTGGCGGGTGTATGATCTGGCGCACGGACCCGCCGCAAAGGCGTCCGCTAAATTCAGGATTGCCGGACGGCCCGCACCGCCACGGAATGGCACCTGCGACCGCGCCATGACTTCCCGTCCACACCCATCTTCATGGTCCGTCTGTCGGGCCTGCTTCGCCCTCGTCGTTGTGATGGCCCTGCTCCCCGGTTGTTCGGTCCGCAAATTCGCCGTCAATAAAGTTGCCGACGCCCTGACGGGAGATGGTTCCACGTTCACGTCGGATGATGACCCGGAACTGGTCCGTGACGCTTTGCCGTTCAGCTTGAAGCTGATGGAGAGCCTGCTCGTGGAGAGTCCGGAGCATCCAGGACTGCTGCTCACCCTCGGATCGGGTTTCACCCAATACGCCTTTGCGTTCGTTCAGCAGGAGGCGGAACGCCTTGAGGACGACGATCTCGACCGGGCCCGCGAACTCCAGGTGCGCGCGCGGCGGCTTTATCTCCGCGGCCGAAACTACTCCCTCCGCGGGCTGGAAGCCGCCCATCCCGGATTCACCAACGCCCTGCGCACCGACCCCCGAGAAGCGGTCCGAACGGCTCGAAAGGCTGACGTGCCGTTTCTTTACTGGTCCGCGGTGGGCTGGGCGGGGGCCATTGCCCAGGCGAAGGACGATCCGTCGCTCGTGGCGGACCTTCCGCAGGTGGAAGCCCTCATCGATCGGGCGCTGGAACTCGATGAATCGTGGGACCGCGGGACGCTCCACGGATTGATGATCACATTTGAAATGAGCCGCACCACCGGTTCGGGCGACTCGGTCGAGCGTGCCACCCACCATTTCGCGCGCGCCCGGGAACTGGGCGGGGAGGCTCTCGCTGGTCCATACGTCGCGTACGCGGAGTCGGTATGCGTCCCCGGCGAGGATCGCGCCCGCTTCGAACAACTTCTTCATCAGGCCCTTGCAATCGACCCCGATGCGGATCCCGGGACGCGCCTGGAGAATTTGATCCACCAACGGCGCGCCAAGTGGCTGCTGAATCGAATCGACAGACTGTTCCTGCCGTCTCTCCCTTGATTGATCGTCGGATCGAAGAATGCTCTCCGCCATGAACCAGAGCCGTCCCACCACCCGCCGCCGTTTCCTTACGGCCGGCACCCTTGTCATCGCGTCCGCGCCCGCCATCGTTCGCGCGGCGGCCAAAGCTGAGTTCTCCTTCGCCTTCGCCACTGTGGCGCCCCGCGGCTCGTCCTTTCATCAGACCTTCCAGACGATGATCCAGAAATGGAAGGAAGCCTCCGGGGGTCGCGTCGACGTCACGCTCTACCCCGGCACCCAAGGTGGGGAAGCGGCCATCGTCCGGCGCATGGGCATCAACCAGCTTCAGGGCGCCATGCTTACGGCCAACGGAATGGCTCGGATTGACCGCGCCCCGACTGCGCTCCAGCTCATGCCGATGGTCTTCAACGACTGGCCCGAAGTGGACCACGTCCGCGAGATCATGCGCCCGCGCCTTGAGGAGGCCCTGATTCAAAAGGGTTACCACGTCCTGTTCTGGGGCGACGCCGGCTGGGTCCGATGGTTCACCAAGAAGACCGTCCTCCTTCCCTCCGACATTAAGCCCATGAAGATTTTCGCAGAGGCGGGGGATGCGGCTGGGATCGAGATCCTTCGAAACTACTACCAGCCCATTCCCCTGGAGCCCGACAAGATCTTCACCGCCCTCAGCACCGGGATGATTGAAGGCGTGTCGTTGCCCGCATTCCTCGCCAACTTCACCCAGATCGCCACCGTCACGGGACACATGCTTGATCTGAAGTACATCCCCCTTACCGGCGCCATGGTCATCAGTGCCAAAGCCTGGAATCGAATGCCCGCAGACCTCCGGGAGAAACTGCGTGCCATTGCCGACGAAACGGGCGTTGAGGTCCGGAAGAACAGCCGCGCGGAAGACGACGCGGCCATTGGCGTCATGCAATCCAAGCAGGGCCTCAAGGTCGCCGCCGCCACACCGGAAATCGTCGCCGAATGGCGCCGCGTGATCAGCGCCGCCTACCCCGCGATCCGGGGCAAGATCGTGCCCGCAGCCCTCTTCGACGAAGTGATTGCGCTCGTAAAGGCGTTTCGTGCCAAGGCAGACGCATGAGCGGCGAATTGCGGCTGCCAGAGATCGGGGCACCTGCCGCCTCCCCGACCGAGGCGCGTCCCGCGTTCTTCGTGTGGCTGGCGCGTATCGAGAATGGGCTCCTCGTGACGCTGCTCGCCGGGATGCTCCTCATTCCGATCCTGCAGATTCTGCGCCGTTGGGGATTGCCCGTCGGGATCCAGGCCTCCGAATCGTTCCTGAGTCATTTCAACCTGCTGGTCGGCGTCTTCGGAGGGCTCATTGCCGCTCGCGAGAACCGACTGCTGGCCCTCTCCACGCTACCAAACCTCTTGCCCAGGACCTGGCAACGCGACGCCGCCGCCGCGTTCGCCAACGCCGTGGCCGCGACCACCGCTGTCGTCCTCTGCATTGCCAGCGTTCAACTCGTCCTTGCCGAAAAAGCGTCCGCTCGTGAGATCGCCTACGGCATTCCCGTCTGGCTGGCCCAGGCCGCCTTGCCGCTTGGCTTCGGATGCCTCGCCTTGCGTCTGTTCTGGCGCGCGGGTCCTCGATGGACATGGCGACTCGCCGCGCTTGGACTCGCCGCAGTCGTCATCGGAATTGGGCTTAAGCCGCCCGTCGCCCCCGGCGCCCTTGTCATCCCCGCCCTGATCGGACTCTTCCTCGGCGCCGTCGCCGGGACGCCGATCTTCGCGATCCTGGGAGGGGCCGCCGTGATCCTTTTCTGGGGACGCGAGGCTCCCCTGGCGTCAATCCCTCTCGATCACTACGAGCAGGTCGTCAATCCCCTCCTGCCCATGGTCCCGCTCTTCACCCTGACCGGCTACTTCCTCGCCGAAAGCGGCGCCTCCAAGCGCCTGGTCCGCGTCTTCATGGCCCTTTTCGGCGTGTTCCGCGGCGGACCCGCCATCGTCACCGCCCTCGTCTGCGCCTTCTTCACCACCTTCACCGGCGGTTCCGGTGTCACCATTCTCGCACTCGGCGGACTCCTCTATCCCGTACTCATCGCGGCGCGGTACAGCGAACGCAACGCGCTCGGATTGCTCACTGGCGCCGGCTCCCTCGGCATCCTTCTCCCGCCCTGCCTTCCCCTCATCCTCTACGCCATCATCGCCGATGTTCCGATCCCGCAGATGTTCCTCGGCGGCATTCTCCCGGGCCTCTTCCTCGTCGGACTCACCGCCGCCTGGGGAATCCGAGTCGGCCCGAAATTGACCAGTCGGGAGCGTAAGTGGAATCCGGCTGAAATAGGCGTCGCCGTCTGGGAGGCAAAATGGGAATTGCTCCTCCCGGTCGTCGCCTTCTCCGCCCTGTTCTTCTGCCTTCCCGCCGAGGCGGCCGCGATTACTGCCCTGTATGCCCTCACCATCGAGACCGTCGTCCACCGGGATCTGAAACTCACGCGGGACGTCCCCCGGGTCATGACAGAGTGCGGCCTTCTCGTCGGCGGGGTCCTCCTGATCCTCGGTGTCGCCATGGGCTTCACCAACTTCCTCATCACCGCCCAGGTTCCCGACAAGGGTGTTGAATGGGTGCAAAGCGCGATTCAATCGCCCCTGATTTTCCTGCTGACGCTGAATCTCTTCCTCATCCTCGTCGGCTGCCTGATGGACATCTTTTCCGCCATCATCGTCGTCGCCCCCCTTATCGTGCCCATGGGTCTCGCGTTCGGCATCGACCCTGTCCATCTGGGCATCATCTTCCTCGCCAATCTCGAGTTGGGCTACCTCACGCCACCCGTCGGCATGAACCTCTTCCTGTCGTCGTACCGTTTCGGGAAGCCGATGCCCGAGGTCA
>JBBQIU010000160.1:0-6644 GCA_038325245.1 Verrucomicrobiota bacterium | reverse complement strand
ATGGGGTCACCCTTTCGAATGCTGGCGAAGAGTTCCTGATGCTCGGTGAGAAAGGGGTTGTCCGGTGCTCCTTCGTACCGCCACGGATTGTCCCCCGTGATGGTCAGGCCCCTATTCGCCAGCCGTGCCACACCAGCGCCGCCCGCAACCTCCACCGAGATGTCGTCGACGCACCCCGCCTGCTGGCGGCAATACGCATGGAGCTTCTCGCCTCCGGCGTACTCGTAGATGACCGAATGATGGTCGTAGATGTTTCCGTACTCGGGCCCGGTGCGGACCTGGCGGCCGCCGATCCCCATGGCGCTGACGGGATACTCGTCCCGCATCACCCACGCGCAAAGATCGAGCATGTGAATGTGCTGCTCGACGTTGAAGTCACCCGACAACCACGTGAAATAGTACCAGTTGCGCATCTCGTACTCCATGTCAGTCCAGCCGGGTTGGCGCGGCTTGACCCAGAGCGGCCCGCGAAAGTCATTCGCCTGAAGCGTGCGGATCCGGCCCAGCGCCCCGTCCTGGATGCGCCGGATCGCCTCTCGATGCCCGCTCGCGTACCGCATCGCCAGGCCCGACACGATCGCCAGCTTCCGCCTCCGCGCCTCGGCGCACGACGCGAGCACGGAACGTACTCCCGGAGCGTCCACGGCGACCGGCTTCTCCGCAAACACGTGCTTCCCGGCCGCCACCGCCGCGCGAATGTGAAGCGGCCGGAAATGCGGCGGGGTCGCGAGAAGCACGACATCGACGTCGCTCGCGATCACCTGCTGGTAGGCGTCGAACCCGACGAAACAGCGCTCCTCGGGAACGTCGACCTTGGTGGCGATGTCGGGCTGTTTCCTCAGGGTCTCGAGGCTGCCCTGAAGGCGGTCCCGGAAAGCGTCACCTAACGCGACCAATCGGAGGTTGGAATCCGCGGCGAGGGCCTGCGCTGCGGCGCCGGTCCCGCGCCCCCCGCAACCGATCAGGCCGACGCGGAGGGTGTCCCCGGGCGACGCTCCGGGCTGCGCGGCGCGTGCGCTCCCGAGGAGCGCGGGACCGGCAACCACGCCGGCGGTGGATTTGAGGAAATGGCGACGGGAGACGGTCCCTGTGTCACGCGGTTCGATGGGGATCTTCATGGCGGGATTCGGTTCATGGGTAACGAAGCCTGTTCCTGGGAAAATGAACAGCCGGCATTGAGGGCCGGACCCTCGGTCGCCTACAGCCTCGTTCTGAGGAGAGGGGTTTCCAACACGTCGAGAAGGAACCGATCCCGGCCGTTCTGACCGCCCTTGAAGACCATCTCGCAACCATCGCCGCTCCGTCCCGGCGCATGAACGTGGCACAGGGGCGAACCAGGCCCGACGGGCGCTGCGAATTCCAGCGCCTCGATGCCGAGCGCCCGTGCCACGGCCATGCTGGTGTCGCCGCCGCAAACCACGGCCCGCTTGAGTCCGGTGGCCTTCAGCAGGTGATCGAGCACCTCGCCCAACGCGCGCCCCAGAACTTCCCGTTCGGTGGCGGAAAGCGACTTTTCAAACCGTTTATCCGCGACGCCCCGGCTCGAGTGCATGACCAAACTCCGTCCAGAGCGCAGCACGGCAACGGACGGCGCGAGGTCCAAAGCCTCCGCCGCCCGGGAGTCAAGGAGGCGGCTGGGGTCGAGCGGGAATTCGGCAAAGCCCGCCTCGATCGCCAGGGCAATTTGCCGGTCCGTCACCGGCGAGCAACTGCCAGAGATAACGATGACCGGGGCCGGGCGCCCGCTCGTAACGGCAGGCGTCTCGCCCGGCGGAATGCTTCCCGGTTCACGGCCCGCGGGCATGGCGCGGTCCCCTTCGTGACTCCGCATGAATTCAATCCACGCATACTCCACGGCACTGGACCCGGCGACGAAGAGTTGAGCGCCGTCGGACAACTGATGGATCTCCCGCCCGATCGCGAACAGGTGACTCTCGCTCAGGGTGTCGAAGAGTACGATGGGCGGCGGCCCGCTTATGGAAGTCGGCGACAAAAGGCTGCCCGACGCCTGCGGCGCTCTCTCCAGCTTGAGCACATCGATCAACTCCACTGGAAGGTTTGTCTGCGAGCCGAGGATCAGCCGGATGTCCGACTCAGTCATCGGGGTGACCGGATGGTGGCTCATCGTCGGATGCCGATCCAGGCGGCACGGCTCGGTGTCGAGGCCGGACCGGGCGAATAGGTTCCCGAAGACCACGTAACGCCCCAGTCGCGGGAGTCCCACCGCCAGGGGTGTGGGTTGTTCGCCAAAGACGCGTCGTCCCAACTCGATCGCCCTCCCGATCGACCCCATGCGCGCCGATGAGTCAAACGTCGAGCACACCTTGTAATGGGCCACCCGCGCCCCGCTCGCCTTGAGGGCCGCGAAGGCGGGCGGCAGTTCACGTTCCATCTCCTCCGGCGACAGTGTGCGCGAGCCACCCGCGATGCCAAAGGCGCGCAGCCCCGGATGCTTCGCCAACTGCTCCGACGACGGAGGCGTCAGGAACAGGACCGTGCGCCATCCGGCGCGGGCCAGTGCTTCCATCACATCCGTGGAGCCGGTGAAGTCGTCGCCGTAGTAGGCAAGGAGGAGGTTGTCTCGTGGTGCGGGCATGGGGAAGGGGAGGATGGGAGGGACGCGGCCGGGAATCACCCGCGCGTGCCGAACTTTCTGAGGGTTGCCTGAAGCTCCGGGTGCGTCTCGGCGTAGGTGTGGAGCTCGATGCCTTCCACCGCCGCCGTCCAGGCCTGTTGGATCGCCCGTAGTCCCGCCGCCGGCCCCATGGGGTGGGCCATGATGCCGCCGCCCGCGACGTACATCAGGTCAGTCGTGCCAGCGAGACGGTAGGTTTCAGGCGCCTGCCCACCCCATTGGCCGCTGCTGACGACCGGCATCACCGTGTCGCCCGGCCGAAACATGGGCGTCGCGCAGGCGCGCAGGCTGCGCACCACCGAATCGTCCGGTTCCCAGAACTTGTTCTGTAGTCCGTTGACGTGGAGATGATCCGCGCCCGCGAGGCGCCACAGTTTCTGCCACGCGGGATACTCGACGCCGAGCAACGGGTGCCGGGCATACATTCCCCATCCGTTGCGATGGCCGTGGATCGGCAGCGCGCCGTGCCGCCGAAGCTCGAGCAGGGCGGGCAGGCCGATGCTGTGCAGGCTCACCATCACGCATGTCCCTCCGGCCGCGTGCACGGTGTCGTGGTGGCGCCGCATCGCATCGAGGTCGCCGGTGATATTGAAGGCAAACATCACCTTCCGGCCGTTCTTGTCCGCCAGATCATTCAGCACACGCATCACGGCCTCCACCCGTTCCTTGAGCGGGCAATGGGGACCGTCGGCCTGGAGTTCATCGTCCTTGATGAAATCAATGCCGGCTTCGCCCAGTTCGCGGACCAGTTCCGCCGTCTGTCCGGGAGAGAGGCCGACACTCGGCTTCACGATCGTCCCGAGCATCGGCCGGTCGAAGACGCCCGCCAGACGGCGCGTGCCCGCCACACCAAACTGCGGTCCGGGATAGGTCTCGCCGAATGGAGCCGGAAGTTCGAGGTCGAGAAGTTTGCACCCGGAGTGCTCGGAGAGTTCGAAGAGATTGCCGCAGACCATGGCGACCAGCGTCGGCAGGTTCGCCCCGACATTGTCGTAGGGAAACGCGAGCGTGATCTCGGCGCGCTGATACCTGGGGGGGTGCGTCTCAGCCCTACCCGTGTGTCCGCCCGGCAGGCTCGGCACGTCCACCGAGTCCAGGAGCACGATGCGGGTGACCCTCGCGCGGGCACGGGCCTTCAACTCCTCGGTTTCGCCAGGCACGGGGAGGAACGTGCCGGACGACTGTTCGCCCGCCAGGATCTCCGCCACCTGTTCGACCGGCAGGCAGGTCTCGATCCGATAGCGGGCGATGATGTCGTTCACGGTCCCGGGATGGAACCCGTCTCTATCCACGGATCGCAATATATTAGGTCATCGGAATCCATTCCTCGGCAACGGACGTGTTCGTCATCTCGGGTGAGAGCAGCCTCCAACACGCATTGAGGCTCCGACGCGAGGGGTTCTGGCAGACGCAATGGGGTCAAATCCCGACATACAACAATTGCCTTCGCGACAAATGATGTATGTCGTGACATGATGCATTGCCCACCATTGCCCATTCCATGGCGCTTCTCTTTCCATTGCCGCTGAAGTGTCCGTGCAGGTTTGGAGGAACCAGGCCATTCTCGCTTCCTTCTCTGCGCTCTCTGCGTTCCCTGCGGCCTAAACAAACCGGCGCAACGGAGCTGAGCGCTGGACGGGGAGGGAATTGCCACAAAGAACGCAAGGAACGCAAAGAATCGGAAGGACAGGATCGCCCACCCCGGTTCACCCATCCCCCAATGGGCGAAAAACGGGCGAGCCGTGCTTCTGGGGATCCATCATCCCCTTCCTCAACAAACCGTTATTCGTGTTGAAGGCCGCGTCCTTCGATTGTCCGGAAGCGGACAAACGGACAAACGGACACTGCAGACTTGGAATAACTTCCCACGATCGCCAGGGTCGGCGGTCCGGATCATGAAGGCTATGCTCCTAATGGTCGCGTACGGCGCCTCGATCATCACAGCAGCCGCTCAGCCGCTTCCGTTTGACCCGACGCCGGTGCGGGACGTCATTCAGGACGGCTTGGGACGTATCTGGGCGATTGGGCCCGAGCCGGGCTTGCTTCTCTGGAGGGGAGGAAGGTGGCGGCCACAAACACTCGTCCTGCCGTCCCCGGACACCAACAGCGTCGCGAATGCGGACGGGCTGAAGGGCGCGTTCCCCATTCTCCTCCAAACCAATCAACTCGGGGTGGTCCACGTGGTCTGGGGGGCCATGGACAGAAGTGACGAGACGGAATCCGCGTATTGGATCACGCGGATTGACGGAACCAACACGCCGGTCTCGGCCGTGTTCAAGGCTTCGCTGGCGACGCCGTTTCTTGCGTTTGAGTCAGAGGGTACCGGCTGGCTCACGGAGCCCGGTCCCGACGTTCACCGGATTCGCCCAGACCTGGTGGTCGAGCAAGCCATCACCATTCGCTCCAACCAGATGTCCGGGACACGCTTCGACCAGTACAATCCCGTGCAAGCGCTTCCCCTCGCCGGTGGAGGCGCCCTCCTCTGGGGAGAACAGCGATTCCGGGAACTGGCGACCTTGCGCGGGCTCGTGGTGGTGTCGGGGACGAACTTCGTCCATTCCCCCTCCATCGAGGGACTGCCCAACCGGGGCTTTTCCGCTGCGGAAAGGGTTGAACCGGGGAAGCTGTGGATGGGCGTGCCCTACTGGGATGAGGCAGCCGGCCTCTACGAATTGGATCTGAACGGTATGCGCGCCAGGAAACTTGCCGAGCCAGTGCCGGGCGCGTTTTCGCACGTCATCGGAATCCATTCCTCCGCAACGGACGTGTTCGTCATCTCGGGTGAGAGCAGTCTCCAACACGCGTTGTGGCTCCGACGCAAGGGGTTTTGGCAGCGGATCGCCTTCCCCCTGGATTCGGCGTCCTTCGACGACTTCTATCGTGTGACCAGGCCTGTCCTTACGGACGCAGGCGGCACGTGGATCGGGACCGGTGGGAATGGTCTGCTGCGGATTTCTTCCTCCGTGGAATCATCAGCCACAGTGTTCGACTGGCGCATGGGGCAGCCCCTCGAGAGCGTTCACCGCATCGCCTGGCTCCCGAATGGTGAAATGATGCTGGTCGGGTTTGGGGAGGGTGCGACTCACACTCGGCCAGGAGACCTGCTCAAAGGACGGTCCATTTCGCCGCGCGTGATCGATGTCTGGAGGGCGGCGGGCAACCTTCAGAGGGATGCCGGCGGGCACCTGTGGACACTCCTCACACCGGTTGGGGAGAAGCCTTCATTGGGTGAGTGGAACGGGGCCGCCTGGAGACACCACCCGATTCCAGCCCCCGTCCGCAAGGGTGACCTCGGCTACCGGATAGGCATCGATTCCCTGGGAAGATTCTGGGTGCCCTATCGCGAGCGTCTCTGGATCGCTGATCGTCGGGAACTGAGTTTGACCGAGAAGGTGGCCCTTTTTGTTCCGGCGCAGTCGGTATGGCAACATTTCGACTCCATGGAAGAAGCCTTTGCAGCCTTGATCCAGGCCGACCCGCGTGGGCGGCTGGATCTGCCGGGCTGGAATCAACCTGATTTCAGCGACCGTGGTGAGATCTGCTTTCTGGGAATGGATTGGCATACGAGCGATCGGGTCGTCCATTACCACGACGGCCAGAAATGGCATCGATGGGATCTTGCCTCGGTCGGATTCAAACGTCCCGGCTACTTCGGGATGCCCTTCTTCACAGCGGAGGGAAGGCTGGCCATCAATTTCACGCGGGGTTCCGGCGCCCAAGTGACCGCCCTGTTTGAGGGTGGGCAGTGGAGGACGGCGCTATTCCAATCCGCCGGCGGACGCGATCCGAACCAGTGGATGCGTCTCCCGGGCCAGGCACCCGGCGACACGGCCGGCCGGGGGGTCGCGGACGAGGTTGGCGGATTCTGGAAAACGGGAGGCCAGCAGTTGATGAACTCGGGCTCGGGCTTGTCCGTACCTCAGTTCGATCTCGCGGAGGTCCATCCGTTCATTGGCGCCCGGCGGATCGAGCAAGTCTGGTTGGATGCCCGGGGAAACATCGTCCTGTG
>JBBQIU010000159.1:0-6674 GCA_038325245.1 Verrucomicrobiota bacterium | reverse complement strand
CAGATCGAGAAATACTTCATTGGCTACCTGCTCCATCCATACCTCAGTTTGTACACGGGACGCGGATGCCCTGCGCAGTGCACCTTCTGCCTTTGGCCGCAGACCATCGGGGGACACAAGTACCGCGTCCGCTCAGCCCAGAATGTCGCCGACGAGATGGCGTATATGAAGGGGTTGTTTCCGCAGGTCCGGGAGTTCTTCTTCGACGACGACACCTTCACGGCGAACCTGCCACGGGCAAGGGAGATCGCGAAGAAACTGGCGCCAATGGGCGTGACGTGGAGCTGTAACAGCCGTGCCAATCTCGACGGCGACACGATCCAGTCGTTCAAGGATTCCGGGCTTCGGCTCTTCCTCGTGGGCTACGAATCCGGGAACGCGGACATCCTGCAACGGATCAAAAAGGGCGTGACGCTCGACGAGATGCGTCGGTTCACGAAGTCCTGCCATCAGGCCGGGGTCGTGATCCATGGAACGTTCATCCTGGGACTTCCCGTCGAGACACGGGAGACCATCGAGAACACGATCAACTTCGCCAAGGAATTGGATGTGTTCAGCCTCCAGGTCAGCCTGGCGGCACCCTATCCGGGAACGGAGCTGTTTGAGATGGCCCGGCAGAATGGATGGTTCGCCAAACGCGATAAGGCCGACATCGTGCACCTCGACGGCTTCCAGGATTCGTCGCTAGAGTATCCAGGCCTCGACAAAGAGGAGATTTTTGCCGCGGTGGACCGGTTCTACCGCAGCTATTACCTGAGACCCAAACCCATCCTTCGGATCATCAAGACGATGCTGAAGGATAAGGATGTCTTCGTCCGCCGGTGCCGGGAGGGTTTCGAGTTCTTCAAGAGTCTGCGCCAGCGGAAGGAATCCCTCGCCGCCGCACGCACGACTGCGGCCGCGCCGTCGGTCGGGTGACGTCCTCAAAATCGGGGCTGGTCAACGTTCCCGGGGCCCGCTATTGGAAAGGAGGCTCCCCTGGTTGGCATGATGTCGCCTGGGGTTTGCCGAGCGCCACCTGATAAACTTCTTCGAATCATGAACCAGTCTTTCCAATCCCCTCGAGGGCTTCCGGCGGTCGTGCGAACCCTCCGACGGGCGGCGCGCGGCTTCACGCTGATCGAACTCCTGGTCGTCATCGCGATCATCGCGATCCTGGCAAGCATGCTTCTGCCCGCACTCGCCAAGGCGAAGGAAAAGGCCAACAGGGTCAAGTGCCTGAACAACCTCCGCCAGATCGGGTTGTTCATGCAGTTGTACACCGACGACAATTCAGACTCCTTCCCGGGCCATCGCAATGAAGGTTTGCGAACTGAGGACGCGAATGCGTCGATGACCAACTGGTGGGGCCGCACGATCGTCGGTTACGGCGACACCGGGGCGAGCAACTACTTCCGCTGCCCGTCCATCAAGGGCAAGCGAAAGGACCAGAACGTGACCTGGGAGTGGAGGTTCGACCCGCACAAGGTCGGGTACGGCTACAACGCCTTCTTCCTCGGGGTCCATCCTTACGCGGCGCATTCCGTATCCGTGGCCGGGATCACATTCGCGACAGTGCCAAACTTCAAACGCACCAGCGTCGTGAGCCCGGCCCAGAACGTGTGTATCGGAGATGGGATGCCAAAGCCGGATGGTTCCTGGAGCAGCAGCCTTTGGTGGCCTACGGGGGGCATGGCGGACCGTCCCGGCACAAGCACCCTGGAAGGTATCGACAAGTCCCGGCATGGCGGATCGGGAATCGTCGTCTTCAATGACGGCCATGCCGAGGCGCGAAAGAGCACCCTGATCAATCCGCCGGTCGATCCGATTTCCGGCGGCGCCACCGGCCTGATCAACTCCCGATTCTGGGACCCCCTGCAACGTGGCGGCGATCGGTGAGCAGCCATTCCGCCGACCGATCGACGATCGACAAGTTCGAGAACGCTCGACGGACTTAGCCGTAACGATTCCGTTGCGATCAAGGGGCCTCGCGCGAAGACGCCAAGAACGCGAAGGAATTCCGGGGGGAACTCGGGCATCAGGATATCGCGGGCGACCTCGCCGTTCGGTGCTCGTTTCCACACCACACAGAATCCGGGGTCCGGCTTCTCCTCCTTCCCGTCTTCGGGTCTTCGCGTGCGTCAGGACTGAATCGTTCCGGCTTAGGGCGTCGAAGCCGGAAGCGGCAGAGTCACGGCGCGCACCCGCAGGTACCCGGCGGGGTTCGCGCCCGCGGCGGAGGTCTGCTGGAATCGGACCTGTGCGCCGCCTGTGCCGTCGTAAAGATTGACCGGTGACCCGAAGAGGAAGACGGAGGTGCGATCGGTCGTCCAATCGACGAGGTCGGGCGATGACTCGACCACGACTTGAGCCGCGCTTCCCCCGAAGCGTCGGAACACGACGGCCAGGGCGGGCTTTCCGCCGGGCCGCGCAAGTATCGGCTTGAGCGTGGGTCGGGAGGTCGGATCGCGCGGATGACTGGAGAAAGTGAACTCCGTCCAATTGTCAACGCCGTCTCCGTCGTCGTCGCCATTGGGGAGCGGCGACAGTGACTCGAACCAGAAGGTCTCCCAAACGTCGGGCAGACGATCCTTGTCCGTATCCATCACGACGGCGGCGTCGAGGAGCATCTGCTTGAACGCCTCGCGCTTCGTGAACGAGCCGAGATCATTCGCCGTCAGGTTGTACCGGCCGATGGGGCGGTTAAACGGATCCAGGATCAGGACATCCCTATAGACAATCGCCCACCGATTCCACACAGCCTGTTCGGTCGTGTCCTGGAGCCATGGGATGACGTTCGGGGTCCGAGCGATGAGGTCGTTGGAATTGGCGTCGCTGATCTGATTGATGGCGAGTATCTCAATCCGGAGGCCAGGGCTGGCCGCCGTCACTTCGCTCAGGACGGTTTGCAGGTGTCCAAACTGGACACGGCAGTAGCTTCAACCCGCCGCACCAAAGTAATAGGCCGAGATCTGCAGGCGATAATCCCGGGGTGACACGGACTGTCCGGCGCGCGGTGAGTTGGGATTGGCGTCGCGGAGTTGGAAATCGGGCTTGGGATCGGAAACGACCTGGGCGCCGGCGGAGATCGCAAGGAGCGCGGCGCAGACCAGCGCCACGGCCATGGACAGGGCGCCCGATCGCCAAGCCGGCGACGGGGCCATGCCGCGGAGTGGAGGCATGGGGTGATCGTTCGTCATGGATTCAACCCTGGGCTTCAGACCACGGTTCCGTCCGGAATCACGCCGTTCTTCGGAACGACAAGAATGCCATCGCGGATGAAATAAAGGGGGTGGTCGAAATTCTCCGGCTTACCTGCCGGGGAAAGGACGCAGTGGGCTCCGATCCGGGCGTTCTTGTCGATTATGGCGTTCTCAATCCGGGTGCCGGGACCGATGCCGACGGGGGGCCGGCCCGCCTCTCGATTCTGTTCAATGGACGCCTGAGATTCGTAGTGGTCGTTGCCCATCATGAACACCCGGTTCAAGTCGGCGCCATCCCAGATCAGGCTGCGGATGCCGACGACGCAGTGGCGAAGATTCGCACGGGTGATGATACAGCCATCGGCGACCACGGCATGATCCATCGTGGCTCCATTAACCTTCGAGGCCGGCAGAAAGCGCGGGCGGGTGAAGATCGGATGGACCATGTCGAAGAAGTTGAAGCTCGGCAGCTCGGACGTGAGATCGATATTGGCCTCAAAGAACGAACGAATGGTTCCGATATCCTCCCAGTAGCCCTGGAACACGTAGGAATCGACCCGGAACTGTCCAATCGCTCCAGGGATGATGTGCTTTCCGAAGTCGGTGAGATCGTTGTCGAGCAGCCGGAGCAGCACATCGCGATTGAAGATGTAGATGCCCATCGACGCCAGGTAGATGTCCTGGCTCGTTTCGATGCCGAGTTCACCGTACATGGCGGGAGACACACTCAGCGAGTCGAGCACGGCGGGTTCCTTGGGCTTTTCGACAAATCGGACGATCCGGCGATCCTTGTTGATCTGCATGATCCCGAGCGAACTGGCCGCCTCCCTCGGCACGGGGAGCGTCGCAATCGTGATGTCCGCCTTGTTGGCCTCGTGCTGTTGAAGGACTTTCCGGAAATTCATCCGGTACAACTGGTCGCCGCTGAGGATGAGGGCGTAGTCGAAGCTCTGATTGAGAAAATGGATGAGGTTCTTGCGGACCGCATCCGCCGTACCCTGATACCACGAGGTGCTCGAGAAGGTCTGTTCGGCCGCCAGGATTCCCACGAAACCGCCGGAAAAATGATCGAACGTGTACGACTGGGTTATGTGGCGGTGGAGGGACGCCGAGTTGAACTGGGTGAGCAGGTAAATCCGCTTCAGTCCCGAGTTGATGCAGTTCGAGATCGGGATGTCGACCAGCCGATACTTGCCCGCCAGGGGAACCGCTGGCTTTGAGCGCTCGCGGGTCAAAGGAAACAACCGTGTTCCCTGGCCGCCTCCCATAATGATGGAAAGCGTCCGCTCGGAGATGTCCGGTCGAAGGGTCGGTGAGGCCATAAAGGAAATGTGGCGCGGCTTGCCCACCGCACCCACCGTTGGTAACATCCGCGGCGTCCTAGGAGCAAGCCAAGGCTCCCCGACAACTTCAATAACTTCTATGTGTGGCATCGTGGGGTACATCGGCCGGCGGTCATCCGTGCCCATTCTGTTGGAGGGGCTCCGTCGTCTGGAGTACCGCGGCTACGACTCGGCGGGAATCTGCGTCCTCACCGATTCGGGGCTGCAGGTGCGGAAGAAGGTGGGACGAATTGACGCCGGTCTGGCCCTCGAATGCGCCGCCGCTCCCCTCTCCGGCGCGCCGGGCATCGGGCACACCCGTTGGGCGACCCACGGCCCGCCAAGCGATGAGAACTCGCACCCGCACCTCGATCGCAGCGGCCGGATTGCCGTGGTCCACAACGGCGTGATTGAGAATTACCTCCATTTGAAGGACCAACTGATCGCCGCCGGTCACGTCTTCGCGTCGGAAACCGACACCGAAGTCCTCGCCCACCTGATCGGCGTCCACTACGAACGCGTGATGGCGCGTGGAGTCCACGGCGAACTCCATCCCCTGACGGCCGGGGTGATGGCGGCGCTTCGAGAGGTGATCGGCACCTACGGCATCGCCGTGGTCTGCCCCGACCACCCCGGGGTCATGGTCGGCGCGCGGCGGGGTTCTCCCCTACTCCTCGGTGTCGGACAACACGAGAACTTCCTCTCCAGCGATGCGAGCGCCGTCGTCTCGCACACCCAGCAGGCGGTTTACCTGAACGACTACGACGTCATCACCGTCACCGAGGATGACTTCAAGCTCGCCAATCTGGGGAGTGGGACGGCCCAGGCCCAGATCCAGCAGATTGAGTTCAGTGCCGATGCCTCTGAAAAAGGCGACTTCCCGCACTACATGCTCAAGGAGATTTTTGAGCAGCCACGGACCCTCGAGAATGCCATGCGCGGTCGCATTGACCGCGAAGAGCTCTCGGCGAAGTTCGGCGGGTTGAACATGACTCTCGCCGAGTTGAGGGCCGTGGATCGGGTGGTGATCGTTGCCTGCGGCACCAGTTGGCACGCCGGATTGATCGGCGAATACCTTCTCGAGGAGTTCGCCCATATCCCCACCGAAGTGGAATACGCGAGCGAGTTCCGATACCGCAACGCACCGCTGGACAAGCACACGCTGATGCTCGCCATCACCCAGTCGGGCGAGACCGCGGACACCCTCGCGGGACTGCGGGAATCGAGACGGCGCGGCCACAAGGTGCTCACGTTGTGCAACGTCGTCGGAAGCACCATCGCCCGGGAGTCCGACGGCGGAATCTACCTGCACGCCGGCCCCGAGATCGGCGTGGCGTCCACCAAGGCCTTCACCGCGCAGGTCTCGGCCCTCGTCCTTTTGTCGCTGTTGATGGGGCGGATCCGGATGCTGTCGGCGCAGAGGGGGCTGCAATTGATCCGGGCCCTCGAAGCCTTGCCCGCGCAGGTTGAATCGATTCTGGCGCGGAACGACGAGATCAAGCGGATTGCGCTGAAGTACGCGGCCGCAGAGGACTTCTTCTTCCTCGGTCGCCAGTACAATTTCCCAACGGCCCTGGAAGGTGCGCTCAAGCTGAAGGAGATCTCCTACATCCACGCTGAGGGGTACCCGGCGGCCGAGATGAAACATGGTCCGATCGCCATGATTGATGAGCGGACGCCGTCGGTGTTCCTGGTTCCCCGTGACGGACTCTACGACAAGACCCTCGCGAACGTGGCGGAGATCAAAGCGCGAAAAGGTCCCGTGATTGCCATCGCGACGGAAGGGGATCGGGAGATCGTGTCCCGGGTCGAAGACGTGTTTGCGATTCCGGCGACCCTGGAGCCCCTGGTCCCGCTCTTGGCGGTGGTCCCGCTTCAGTTGCTGGCCTATCACATCGCCGTTTCGCGCGGCTGCGACGTCGACAAACCCCGCAACCTCGCCAAGAGCGTCACCGTGGAATAAGACGGTCAGGGCCAGGAGGTACAATGGGGTCAAATCACTACATACAACAATTGCCTCTGCGACAAATGTTGTATGTAGTGACTTGACCCCATTGCCCACGACCGAAATCCCGGTAGGCGTCTAAACGGACTCAGGGTGTAGAGGTAGGAGCACACCGGAAAGTCGCCGGCGAAGAGCGCCTCGTGCACGACCGGAGTGAGTTGAGCG
>JBBQIU010000158.1:0-6680 GCA_038325245.1 Verrucomicrobiota bacterium | reverse complement strand
CGATCGGGCGGTTGGGCGATGTGGCGCAAGGGCAGGAGCGGTTGAATGAATCGCTAGGTCGGATCATCTTGGAGAAAGCGACACCGCGATGACCGGCGACATGACACCAATGAAGAACCTACAATTCGGCGCCACGCGATGGCTGGGACGGGTGCTGGCTTTCCTCTTTGCTGTGTCGGGCCTGGATGCGGCGGGGGCGGATCCGGTGCATTCAAGGGTACAGAGGGGGGTGGGAGGGGATGGCTTGTCGCAAGCCGAGGTGGGGCAGCAGCAATTGCGGAGCAGCACAGCGCGGGTGGGGGATCAATTGGGAATCATTCTAGAGGAATTTTCGCGAAATGGGCTGGCCGGCGAGGAAGTGGAGTTACTGGGAGCCATCCGCGGTTTGTTGGGGCAACTGAGCGAGGGCGACATGTTGCGGGTGGTGGCGCTACTGCAGGAAGCGCGAGGAATGGGGGAGTCTGGGGAACAAAGGGGACGGCTTCTCGAGGCGTTTGGGAATCAGAAGACGGTCGGCGTGAAGCTCCGACAGATCCTCCTCGAGTACCAGCGGCAGCAGGAACTGGCGGCGGTGGCGGCGAGGATGGAGGAATTGGCGGCGCGCCAGCATGTGTCGATGCGGGAGACGCTGGGGCTTTCGCAGGCTGGGGCGGGGCGGAAGCGGGAATGGCTATCGGAGAATCAGCGGATCTCGCTTCAACTGCAAATGAGCGAGCAGGCGTCATTGAAGGACGAGGTGGCGGCGGTGCTTGAGCGCCTGCGCGCCTGGCTGGGTGAAGACGACAATGACGCGGCGGCGCGGGCTGCGGAGGCGATGGCGCGTCCGGAGGTGGCGCGACTGGAGCATGTGCTTGAGGGGGTCCTCAAGGATTTGAGTGCGGGACAGCTTCTGAGCGCCACGGGGCGGCAGCGGGACGTGCGGGGGTTGTTGCGGGAGGTGGCGCGTCAGTTGGTGGTGCCTTCAGACGAGGTGGAGGCGCTGCAGGCGGCCGTGCGGGAGATCGATACCCTGATGGTGCGTCAGGAAACCCTGCGAGGTGCGACGCGCCAGGGGGATATGCGACAACCGGCGATGACGGCGTTGGGGGTCCGGCAAGCGGAGTTGGTGGATGACACCGATGTGGCGGGCGCGATGACGATTGGATTGGATGTGACGGCGGGGGAGCACGTGAACGCGGCGGTGGGTCGGATGCAGGAGGCGCGGGGGGTTCTGGAATTCACCGATCCCGAGGTGAAGGCGCGGCGTTTGGGCGCGGCGACGCAACAGGACTTGGCGCTGGCGCGACTTGCGACGGCGAAGCGGCTGCTTCGACAGCGGATCGACAGTCTCGAGAAGCAGCGGGAGGCGGCGGCAGATCCCCTGACGAATCTCCAGCAGGTACGCGAGGACGTCGCGCGCCTGCTGGAGCAGCAGAAGGCGTTGAAGGGGGAGGCCACCGCGGCGGAGTCGGATCCTTCGAAGCTTCGACCGATGGCACCGCGTCAAGGGGATCTGGGGGACCAGACGGGGGATGCGAGCGACCGGGCGGGTCTTGATTCAAGCGAAGCCGCGGAGCACCTGAATGAGGCGATGAACCAGATGCGCCGATCGCAGAAGTCATTGGGTGAAGCCCGGAATAATCCAGGGGCGCAACAGGCGTCGGTGGACGCGCTGGCGAAGGCGTTGGACGAGTTGGATCGGAAATTGGCGGAATTGGAGGCCGCCGAGAAGGAATTGGCGCAGATGGAGGAACTTCTGAGGCGCTTGATCGCGTTGATCGAGGCCCAGCAAGGTTTGAATGACGAAACTGCGCGACTGGCCCGCCAGCTCGAGGGCCGTGGGTCCGCGGTGGTGGGCAAGGAGCAGGAAGGTCTCGCAGCGGAGTCGCGAAAGCTGGAGGGGGATCTGCCCGAATCCGTGCCGCAGGCGGCGACCTACGTGGGTGACGCCGCGACGCAAATGATCCTGGCGGGAAACGAGCTCGGGTCGGGGCGTCCTGCCGATGCCCGCCCGCCGCAGGATGAAGCGCTTGTGAACCTCCAGCGGGCTCGTCGGGAATTGGAAGATCGGCTGGCTCAGTTGCAAGACATGCTGGGTCGGCCATCGGAGGAGGCCTCGCTGGAGAAGTTGGCGCAGATGATCAAGCAGGCGCAGCAGGATCTGAACTCGGCGATGACCGCGGAGGAGTTGTCGAATGCCGCGAAGGCACTCCAAAAGGCGGGGCGCCAGATCCGGCCTGCGACCTCGGGGAGGTTGGGGCGGATGCCGCGGATGGTTCGTGATCCGTTGCAACAGGCGGATCAGGCGCTGGGCGAAGGTTCGGCAGCGGCGGAGGCTGGGGATCAGGCGGCCTCGGACGGTGAGGCGGGCAAGGCGCAGGCGGCATTGTCGGCGGCGGCGGCGGCCATCGATCTGGCGATGGCGGGGATGGGACAACAACCGGGACAGGGCGAAGGACAGGGTGGCGAAGGGAATGCCCAGGGGCAGGGGCAGGGCAAGGGGCGCGGGCGTCAGCCGGGTTCGCGCTCAGGCAAGGGGACGGGCGATGCGGGCAATTTCTTTGGAGCCGGTGGTGCGGACGGTCCGCGGGGATCCGCGTCCGGAACAGGGCGTTACATTGGACTTCCAGCACGGGAGCGGGCGGCGTTGCTCCAGTCGCAGGGAGAAAGGTACCCGCGCGAGTATGCGCCGATGATCGAGCAGTACTTGAAGAACCTGTCGGATCAGGTTGGGGAGCCTCCGAAATGAAGCCGCCGAGGTGGTGGGCTCACTTGGAGAGTTGCGGGGGTGCGGGTGGGTCCATCCGGGCTCTTCGGTTGGCGGTGGGGGCCCTTATAGGGGTCACTGTGCTGGCGATTGGTGCGGCCCGGGGGCAGGCGCCGACGACGGCGGTCCCGCCGGGGGGCGAGGCGGCGGCCGCGGCTGCGCCGGGCCTTGCGACGAACGACGTGGGCCGGATCATTGTGGACGGACCGACGGAGACGGTTGTGCGCGGGGCGATCCGGTTCCTGGCGTCGAAGCAACTTCCGAACGGTTCGTGGGGCATGACCGATTTCGAGCGGCGGCATCCGGTGGCGATGACGGCGTACACGTTGATGGCGTTCCTGGCGGCGGGCCATCTGCCGGGCGAAGGCGAGGAGGGCAAGGCGGTGCGGGCGGGGCTCCAATACCTGCTGGATGTGGCGAAGCCCGACGGAACCTTCGGCGACCGGTCGCTGGGCCAGTACATGTACAACCACGGGGTTGCGACGATTGCCCTGGCGGAGTTGTACGGGCAGACGCAGGCGGCGGATATCAAGCCGAAGCTCGACCGCGCGATTCGCCTCATCATTACGTCGCAGAATGCGGAGGGCGGCTGGCGATATCGTCCCATCGCGCAGGATGCCGACGTGTCGGTGACGGTGCTGCAGGTGGTTGGATTGCGGGCGGCGAAGAACGCGGGGATCGACGTGCCGCAGGAGACGATCGACAAGGCAGTCCGCTATGTGAAGAGCTGTTATGACGCGAGTTCGGGGGGCTTCACGTATCAGCCGGGGAACCGGGCCCCCGGCTATGCCCGCACAGCGGCGGCGGTCTACTCGCTGCAGGTTTGCGGGCTGTATGACGATCCGCTCGTGAAGCGTGGATCGGAGTATCTGATGAAGAACTTCGGGCAACGGGAATGGTTCACGTACGGGACATTCTATGCGGTGCCGGCCCAGTACATGTTGGGAGGCGATGCGTGGAAATCGTGGTATCCGCGGATTCGACAGCAGTTGCTTCGGCAGGCGGTGCGGGAGGGGGACCAGGTCCATTGGGACGGTTCGATCGACATGGGGTCGAACGGGCTGGGGCCAATTTATGCGACGGCGGTCTATGCGGGGGTACTGGCGATTCCGTGGAACTACGTGCCCATTTATCAACGATGAATTCTGCCTTGTCGGTGGTCGGGGTGTTGACGGTGTTGATTCCGTTTCTCGCGCTGCGTGCGTCCGGGGGGGATTCGGTGCGCACCACGGGCGGGACGACCGTGACGGGCACCTTGGCGCTGGATCCGGCGGGAATCGTCGTGACGCCCGAGACCGGTGGTCCGGTGCGGATTCCGTGGGTGGAGATGGCGGAGCTGACCCTGGGGGAGCGGGCGTCCAATACGACCGTGGAGAAGGTGGAAGAACCGGGTGTGGGGCCGTCGTCCGTCACGACGAACGCGGTGGCGTCGGGAGCTGGGGCCGGGTGGACAGCGGTGCAGATCGGTGCGGGAGAATCGGGCGTCATCTCGGAGGACGCGGAAGGGTGGCGGATCGAGGGAGGCGGGCAGGGGTTGCAAGGCAATGCCGACTCCTTCTTTTTTGCCCAACAACGGCTTCAGGCGTCGGGGCAATTGGTCGCGCGTCTGGAATCCTTCGACGGGACCAACGCAGAGGCAATGGCGGGGATCGTGATGCGGGATAATCTGGGCGAATCGGCGGCATACGCCTTCGTGGGTTTCCGCGGCGGGTCCGGCCTGTGTTTCCAGTACCGCCAGATTGCGAGTGGCATGACGATGCGCACGACGAATCTGGCGCTGATGCTGCCGGCGTGGCTGCGGTTGGTGAGATCCGGGGGTGCGGTGGTGGCGGACGTTTCCGCGGACGGGCGCCAGTGGCAGAACCTGGCGCGTGGGAACGTGAACCTTGGGCAGGCGGTGCGGGCGGGGATGGCGGTGTCGAGAGGGGCACCGGAAGGCCGGGTGACGGCGCGATTCCAGGACCCGGTGGTTGGAGCCCGAGGGATCGGCTATGCGCCCGGAAGCGGCTATCCGAAGCTGGTGATGCGCGGAGGCTCCGTTCTGATCGCCCCGGTGGTGTCGGCGGATGATTCCGTGGTTCGCCTGGGCGGTTTAATGTCCGGCGCTTTGGTGTCCACGCTGAACCTGGCCCGCATCGAGTTCGTGCCGTTGACGCCGGAGTTGCATGAGCGGGCGGAGGCGGATCGGCGCGGTGTTCTGCTGGTGGACGGGGATTTCCTGGACGGCAGCCTCCGGTCGATCGTGACCAATTCGGTGACCGTGAGTTCGTTGCTTTACGGCTTTCGGACGTTCGCGGCGGGCAGCGAGGCGGCGAGGGTGCAGTTGGGAGTGGTGGAGCCCGAGGAGGCGCCGTACTGGATCGCGTTGAGGAACGGCTCGGAATTGCTGGCGCGGCGTGTGGAATTGGGCACCAACAGTCTGCGGGCTGAGTCCCCGCTGCTGGGTTCGCTCGTTATAAGGCGTGAAGATCTGCGAGCGGTAAGGCGTGAGGGCGTGGAGCGTTAGGCGGCACGGCGATTATGAAGGCCTCAGGTTCGTCGATCGGAGTATTTCGGGGGCTCGTGGTGGTGGGGATTCTGCTTGGGGCCGTCGGATGTTCCGGGCCGGCGTCGGGAGGTGCGGGGGGCCGCGAAATTGGAGCCGGGAAGACGATGGAGGTCGCTCGGGAGGCTGTGGAAACGGAGACGCCGGGGTTTTCCGAACACGACGAGATCGTCGCCGAACCGGGATTAACGAGCCTTGCCCGAACCACGCCGATCGCCGAGTGGGTGGCGCTAGCGTTTGAAGCGGTCGATGACGCAAGCGTGCAGGCGATCATTGCGATGGCGGTATTGGGTCACGAACGGGCGTTTTTCATGGAGGTTCTGGCCCGAGCGGCGAACGAGACCCGCGATGTCGGGGCTGCGGTGCGCGGGGCGGCGGCGGGTCTGGCCTGGGCAGGAGGGACTGCGGAGGCGTCCATCGGTGTGCGCGAGATCTGGGCGCGCGAGTGTTGCATGCGTCGGAGTTTTCTGGCGGAAGGGCTGCTCGGCCTCGTGGACGGACTCGAGGGGCGGGGCGCGGTTTCCGTTCAGGAAACGGCAACGGCGCTGAGCCTTGGGGAACTTTCCGAGCATAGGGACCCGGCAGTTGCGGCGGCGGCGCGGGAGGCGCTTCGTTTTTTTACGGTGGAAGAGCCGGGAAACTGATCAGGGATCTCGTGTGATCCAGACGAGGGTGTGGACCGGTATCCGATCGAACAGTGGGATGAGGTGAGAGGCGGCGAGGTGGATGCAACCGTGGGATGCGGGGCGGCCCAGGGACGGTTCGTCGGCCAGACCGTGGATGTAGATGAAGCGACTCCGGGTGTCGACGAGGCCGCCTTGGTTGAATCCGGGTTCGAGCCCTTCCAGCCAGAGGATGCGGTGGGCGATGGTGGCCTGGGGTAATCCGTCCCAGGCGTATCCGACGGGTTGGCGGGCGCGGAAAGCGGTGCCGACAGGCCAACCGTCGCCGATTCGGACACCGATTCGATGGAGACCCAGAGGGGTTTGGTTGGAATGACGTACCTGTCCGATTCCGAAGATGGAAGTCGAGGCGACGAAGCGGCTATGGCATCGGTACGAGTCGCGGTGTCGTGGGTTGGAGCGGGGATGGCGGATGAACCATCGGACCTCCTGGAGCGGGATGGAGGCGACGAGCAGATGCACCGTCGGACGGACGTGGTGTCGGCGGCACGCGAGCAACCAGGAGAGTGGAGGGAGCATCCAACGGGGGCAGGGCGGCCCGGAGGGTCTCAGGCCAGCACCTTGGTAAGGACCTTGGAACGGCGTCCGCTGGCGTCGTAGCGTTCGCGCCGGCCTGGCGGGAGGTCGTCCGGTGTTCCCTCGACGAATCCCCCCTTGGACTGGAAGTACGTGAAGGCCTGGGTGGAGAGGGCGATGAGGCCGGAGA
>JBBQIU010000157.1:0-6707 GCA_038325245.1 Verrucomicrobiota bacterium | reverse complement strand
TCAACATCTGATCGAGGAACATGAAATCGGCGTCAGAGAACTCCGGATGATTCCCTTTGGAGACCCGTTCCACCAACTCGCTGAGCCTCATTTGTACCTCATGCGCCGGTCCGTCGGCGTGCAACAGGACAAGCCGCCCGGTGTCGTAGAAGTGCTTCAATACCGGAGCCACCATCCGGCGGAAGACGTGCAGTCGATGACGCAGGATGTGCGGTTCGTCGTCGTGCCGCGGCGGCTGACGGCGCGCGACACGCTCGAAGATCACGTGGTCGGGGACATTCAGGAAAATCGCCGCATCCAGCCTTTGTCCGAGATCCGCCAACAGATCGTCGAGGAACCGGGCCTGCGCCGCTGTGCGCGGGAATCCATCGAGAATCGTGCCCTGGCCCGAGGGAAGGTGCCGGAAACACTCCTCCACCATCGCGTCGACATACTCATCCGGCACAAGCTCACCGTTCTGGACGAATTCCCGCGTCAACAGCCCGAGAGCCGTGCCGTAGTTCGCCTTTTGACGGAGCACGTCACCGAGCGCTATCGGATGCAGGACAAACCGATCCGCCACTGATTGAATCAACGTTCCTTTGCCGGAACCCGTGGGACCGAGGAGGGCAATATTCATGGGAGAATCTCACTTCTTCTTGGCAGGAGCCACCGACCATCTGGATCAACCCGTCGGCCCGGCTCCGCGAATGGCGGCGCTCACTCCAGAGTGGAACTCGCGAAAATTCTTGTGGAAAAGGGTCGCCAACCGGCCGGCCGTCGTGTCGTAGCCACAGGCGTCCTTCCAGGCCTTCCGTGGCACGAGGATCTCGTTCGGAACGCCGGCGACCTCTCTCACCACGTCGAATCCGAACACCGGATCCCGCTGCGTCGACGCCTCCAGGAGGGTTCCACTGTGGATGGCGTCCACAATGGCCCGTGTGAGGGCCAGCTTTATCCGTCGTCCTGTCCCGAAGGATCCGCCACTCCATCCCGTGTTCACCATCCATACGTGGGTGCCATGCTCCTTTATCCGATGCGCCAACAGCTCGGCGTACCGCGACGGATGCCAGGCCAGGAACGGCCCCCCAAAACATGGCGAGAACGTCGCGGTCGGCTCCGTAACCCCCACCTCCGTCCCCGCGACCTTCGCGGTATAACCGCTGATGAAATGGTACATCGCCTGCGCGGGCGTCAGCCGACTTACCGGCGGAAGCACGCCGAACGCATCGCACGTGAGGAAAATCACGTCCGTTGGATGCCCTGCGACGCAGGGGATCTTCGCGTTCCGAACGTACTCGATCGGATACGCCCCCCGCGTGTTCTCCGTGATGCTCGAATCGTGAAAATCAATCTCCCGGTCCTCCTCGAGCACCACGTTCTCCAGCACCGCGCCAAAATGCAGCGCCTGGAAAATGTCCGGCTCCGATTCCGGGGTCAGATCGATCGTCTTGGCGTAACACCCGCCTTCGATGTTGAAGATGCCGTCGTCGCCCCAGCAATGCTCGTCGTCGCCGACCAGCAACCGCCTCGGATCCGCGGACAACGTCGTCTTGCCGGTGCCTGAAAGTCCAAACATCAGCGAGGAACGGCCAGTGCTACGATCCGCCGTAGCCGAACAGTGCATCGACAGCACCCCCTTCTTCGGCATCAGGTAGTTCATGACCGTGAAGACACCCTTCTTCATCTCCCCCGCATACTCGGACCCCAGGATCACCAATTCCCGGTCCTCGAGGGAAAGATCAATGCTCGTCCGCGACGTCATCCCCGTCGTGTGCGGATTTGCAGGGAATTGACCCGCATTGTAGATGACATAGTCCGGCGTCCCAAATGCCGCAAGCTCGCCGGGGTCGGGACGGATCAGCATGTTCGTCATGAACAAGGCGTGGTAGGGCCGCGCACAAATCACCCGGATCTTCACCCGATGATGCAGATCCCACCCCGCGAAACCGTCGAAGCAGTACAACCGGTCCCGCGTGTTCAGGAAGTCCTTCGCGCGACGCCGGTTGATCTCAAAACTGCGATGTTCGATCGGGACATTGACGGGCCCCCACCAGATGTCCTTCTCCGACTCGGGGCTTCGGACGATGTGCTTGTCTTGGGGGGACCGTCCGGTCTTGTTCCCGGAATACGCGACCAGTGCGCCCGTCTCCGCCAGGCTCGCGTCGCGATCAAATCGTATCGCATCCTCGTACAACCGTGCCGCCGGGAGGTTGCGCCCTACGCTGGCGACCGTGATTTCGTGGGCTCGAAGGTCAAAGGGATCGCTCATTGGGTGGTTCGCCTGCCGCAGGCAGGACCATAAGTTCTCCTGTTTGAAAGGACCGGTCAACGACTACGTTGCTAATTTGCCGGCCCCCAACCCCACCCCCGGTCCCTATCCGCACAAGACAAGGGTCATCACCTGCGCCGCGACAATCCGAAGCAACATCGTCAGCGGATAAACGGTGGCATACGCGTAGGTGGGCGCGTCGGACTTGTTCATACCGGTCGCGAAGGCCAGTGCGGGCGGATCGGTCAGGGCGCCCGCGAGGAGGCCGCAGAGATTCGCGAACCGCATCCCGCCCCACGCCCGTCCCAACCAGCCCACGATCAGCAACGGCACCACGGTGACGGCCAGCCCCATCCCCATCCACACGAAGCCGGCCCCGGACTTCAGGGTCGCCACGAAGTGCTCCCCTGACGCCAGACCGACGCAGGCCAGGAACAGGGTGATCCCGAGTTCCCGCAGTGCGAGATTGGCGTTGAAGGGCATGTGCCAGATCACCGGCCCGATCCGACCCAACCGGCTGATCAGGAGCGCCACCACCAGCGGCCCCCCGGCGAGACCGAGCCGCAACGGAACGGGCAGTCCCGGGAGATCCACCGGATACAGACCCACGAGCACACCGAGCGCGATTCCGACGAAGATGGCCAGGAAGTTGGTGTGGTTCAGCGCGCGCGCCGAATTGCCCAGGGCCGCCTCCGCCCGCACAAAATCCTCCTCACGTCCCACGACCTGCGCAATGTCGCCGAACTGGAGACGCAGTGCGGGCACGGCGGACAACTCAACCTCACCCCGGCTGATGCGGGTGATGGTGACGCCTAAACGGCCCTGGAGATTGAGATCCTCGAGCGGTTCCCCAAGCATCTCCCGCCGCGTCACCACGACTCTCCGGGTCGTCACCTCGCCGGGAAGCTGCATGAGATCCTCGGTAGCCTCACGGCCCACGATCAGCCGAAATTTCTGAAGATTCCCCGCGGAACCCACTGCCAGAAGGACATCGCCACGCCGCACACGCGTGTCGGCGCGCGCGGGTTGGACCTTGTCCGATCCGGCCGCCTTGATGCGCGAGACCGTGATGCCAAGCTCCCGCACTCCGGGAAACTCTGAAAGGGTTACGTCGTCGAGGTTCGGGTTGTCGACCAGCAGGTTGAGGCGTTGAAGCCTTGGCTGCGACGCGGCCCGCTCCTGATGCCAGCGCTCCGCCTCCGCGTCCGGGTTGGCTCGTGTTACGACGCGAAGCAGGAGCATCACGCCGATCAGGCCGGCGATGCCGCCCGGATACGCGACGGCGTAACCCATGCCGGCCAACGTGGCACGTTCGACACCGGCGCCGGGAAGGCTCTTGAGCGCCTCCTGGGCGGCGCCCAGCGCCGGCGTGTTGGTGGAGGCTCCCGCAAAAACACCCATCATCGCCGCCAGATCCTGCTTGAAGACCAGCCCCAGCAGGACCGTCATCGCGACGCTGAGAAGCACCACCGCCGCCGCCAGCACGTTCATCCGGAAACCCTCCTTCCGAAGGGAGGCGAAGAACCCGGGCCCAACCTGCATTCCGATCGTGTATACGAACAGAATCAGCCCGAACTCCCGCACGAATCCCAGGATCGCCCCGTCCAGCTTGAATCCGAAATGCCCGAAACCAATGCCGGCGAAAAGGACTCCGGCCACTCCCAGACCAACACCCCGGATCTTGAGGTTTCCCAGCGCCAACCCGGCGATGGCGACAATGCTCAGCGTCAACATCGCTGCCGCGACAGGCTGGGCTGTCTGCATGGTTTGAAACCAGTTCACTTCGTCGATGTCGGTGCCGTCTCGTCGAGCTTCTTCTGGATCTCGGGCTTGGCCTCGATCTCCTGCGCCCGCTGCCAGGCCTGCCGCGCGTCGTCGAGCCGTTCCAGACGACGGTAAATGTCCCCAAGATGATCGAACAGCGTCGCGTCGGGTTCCTCGGCCTTCTCCAGCGCCTTTAGCTGGTGGGGAAGGGCCTCGGCGGAAAGGCCAAGTTGGTGAAGAACCCATGCGAGGCTGTCCAGATACGCCTCGTTCTCCGGCTCCGACTCGACCGCCTTTTCAATCAGCATCCGCGCCCGCTCCAAATGAACGCCCTGTTCCGCCCACATGTAACCCAGGTAATTCAGCGCTTCGGAGAAATCTGGCTTGAGCTCGATCGCCTTCTCGAACTGCACGGCGGCATCGTCGAAACGTCGGGCGCGTTCATACGCGACGCCGGACTGGAAATAGAAGACCTGATCCAGGGCATCCTCCGACAGCGCGCCACCAATCACCTCGGCGGCGGTGAAGTGCCGGATCGCCTCTTCATAGCGCTTCAAGTCGAGGAGCGCGATGGCCCCGAAGTACTCGAGTTGAAACGTGGGCCTGAACCGGGTCCGGACGCGGTCGAGCACGCGAAGTGCCTCTTCGGGTTGGCGGTGGGTCAAAAGGACCCCAGCGACGTCCATGTGAACATCCTCCTGGTCGGGTCGAAGGAGCAGCACCTGGCTGAGCGACGCGACGCCCTCCTCCGTTCGCTTCGCTTCCAACGCCAGCACGCCAAGACAGTAATGGAGCAGGGGATTCGTCGGACGATCCATCACCATGACCCGAAGCTGTTCCGCCGCCTTCTCCCAATTGTCTGACCGGAGGTAGATCCCGATGAGGCGGGTGCGCAGTCCGGGCAGGTCCGGGTGCGTCTCGAGCAGGTCCTGGTAGAAGGGCAGCGACTTCGCGTCCGCGCCCACCTGGAGATAGAGCTCGGCGATGCGGAAACGTTCCACCGGTTCCAGCGTCTTCACAACAGCGGCGCGATCGAGCACCGCCAGGATTCGCGGCCGCAGATCCGTCCCTTCCGGCTGCTTGACCCGGTGCAGAATCTCCAGCGTCTCGGCCAGGCTTAGGAGAAACCCGGCGTCGGTGTCCGGTTGCTTGGAAGCCTCATCCAGAACCATGAGCGCCTCGGGGAATTGTCCCGCGCCCAGATAGAGCCGCGCCAGCATTTGATAAGCGCCGATGCTCCGAGGCATGCGCCGCACGGCTTCCTGATTTGCGGCGATCGCCTCCGGGCGGTTCTCCTGAAGCGCATGAACCAGCCCCAGGGATCCCCAGATCATCCCGGAGGAATTGGTCCGGGCCCTCGATGCTTCCAACAGCTTCCGCGCCTCGTCGAGCCGACCCAGGTCCACCAGCTTTCGGGCGGCATCCAGTGTCAGCCTTTCGTTTTCGGGATCGAGTTGGGCGGCAACCTGAAAGTGTTCAACCGCCTTTTCCGGGGCGTCCGAAAGATCTTCCACCCAGCCTGCGGCGAAGCGCGCGAAGGCTTCAATCTGGCGCTCGTCTTCCTCGGAGAGATCGAGCTCCGGGGTCTCATAGGGCTGGCCTGCCCGAACAACCCTGGTTTTGCCCGAGCCCGACGCCTCTCCAGTGCTGCGGCAAGCCGTCGTCGCCAAAGCCAGAAAAAGCACCGCCAAGACGCTTGTAAGCACGGCCACGCATCGGCCCATACGGGAACGATGCGGCGGACGGGCCTTCGCGTCAGCCAGTATTTCACCTTGGAACAAGTCGCCCATGAACGGCCAACCCGGCGGCGGCGGTGGGGATTCGGTCATCACAAGCCAAGGAACCGGCCTGAAGGCATTCGCCTAAGACCGTGAACCCTACGCCCATGGACCACTGACCAACCCAACCCTTTGCCGACGGCATGAAAACCTGTGCGGCATTCGAAAAGCGCGTCCCAAGTAAACTCGGGACATGATGGCTCGCCCACCGCACGACCGCCCGAAACCGAACACTATTAGGCGGCGGCGCCCGGCACTACTTCTGCCAAGTGCGCTTCTTATGGCGGTTGGCGCGCAACTTCTTGCGGCGCTTGTGCTTGTTAATCTTCGCCTTCCGACGTTTCTTCAGCGATCCCATACAGTGATCCGTCTCCAGAGCCCGGTCTTCTATTCAGTTCAGTTCACTTCAGTTCCACTCAATACACGATCTTGTTCAGCGGATACTCGATGATCCCCTCCGCTCCGGCCGCTTTCAGTAGCGGGATGATTTCCCGAACCACGCGCTCGTCGAGGACGGTTTCCACCGCCACCCAGCCGGGCTGGCTGAGAGACGAGACGGTTGGATTACGCAACGCGGGCAGTGTTTGCAACACCTTTGGCAGGTTCTCTTGAGGAAGATTGAGCTTTAATCCCACTTTAGCCTCGGCATCAATGGCGCCGCGGAGCAGCAAACAAATGATCTCAATCTTCTGCCGCTTCCATGAATCCTCCCACGCCGCGTGATTCACGATCATGCGCGGCGTCGAGGTCAACAGGGTGTCCACGATTCGTAACCTGTTCGCCCGCAATGAAGTACCCGTTTCAGTCACTTCGACGATCGCGTCGACCAACTCGTGGGCCTTGACCTCGGTGGCTCCCCAGGAAAATTCCACCTCCGCCTTGACCCCGTGCTTTTCCAGGTATCTCCGGGTTAA
>JBBQIU010000156.1:0-6708 GCA_038325245.1 Verrucomicrobiota bacterium | reverse complement strand
GTCCACGACACGGCCGTGCGGGGGACGGAAACGGCGGGCCCCCAGCCGGCTTCGGTGCGCAGCTTGCGTGAAATCTGATAGCCGGTGGCCCTGGGTTCAGCAGGCCATGACAGCACAAGCGCGGGCGGGTTTTCCA
The DNA here is from genome assembly GCA_038325245.1 of Verrucomicrobiota bacterium. Lineage (GTDB taxonomy): Bacteria > Verrucomicrobiota > Verrucomicrobiia > Limisphaerales > CAIMTB01 > CAIMTB01. The sequence goes on along the minus strand of JBBQIU010000156.1, from coordinate 6,572 downwards.
CGGCGGTTGCCTCCACGAGGACCGTGTAGTCCTTGGTGGTGGCGGCCCGCGTTGGGATTACCCAAAGCCAAGCCGCTGCCACCAGAACGAACCGAATCGTCCGTCGGGAAGGACGCCCCCAAGCGGGGGCGCTTCGCGTGGTGCCAGAGGTCCGAACTTTTGCCGGGCGGGCAGCGTCTGCGGACGAAGCGCGAGTCATATTTTAAAGGTTCCTCGAACGCGAACCCGAATCCAACTGGAATGCCACTATCTTCCGTGAAGGGCGCATCTCACCGTTTTCGGGGTAGGCGGGCTGACTGGGGACTAGCAGGGGGACAACACGATGAACTACAGAACAGCCACGATGGCAAGCAGGAGCACCACCATCGGAATGGCGCTCGGCCGGGCTTCGTATTGATTACCGCCCCTCCGAGCTTTCCGGATTGCCCGTCGACGGGCGGGGCGGCGATTCGCCGGAGCAAATGATTCGACCTGATCAGGCGGCGGGCGTCAGCAACTCCGCCTCCCGGCTCTTGAGGGCCTGAAGGAACATATCTGGAATCAGGGCGGCGGGAAGGAGTCGGTAGAGGGGCATCTTCTGGCGAAGCCGAGTCACATACGCATCGCGAGCGGAGTGCAGAAGACGCAGCTCCTCTCCTCCAGGCGTCGCCGGTGAAACGCCGAGCGGTTCATCCCCGCAGGCTCGGAGAACGCCGTTGATTTCGGCGATCAGCTTCTCGGTCTCATTCATGCACTTCCGTTTCCTTTCTCATAGCGATCCAACGCTTTAGGTCACCGCTGGCGGACGCTCCGGGGCTCCTAAATCGCCGAGGCGCGTCGCGGGTCCCCCATCTGGTGGAGCGCATCGGTTGGCTTCCATCCGCCGGGCCGCCTCAATCATGTCGACGATGCCCTCTGGGTCAAAACCGTTGTGCGAACTCATGAACTCCGCAGCTTCCCGGTAAGACTTTGAGGCTGCGGCACGATCACCTCGGACCTCCCCCGGGACATCGTCTTGGGTCTACTCTTCGTTCCATGCTCCTGCATCCTTCATGTATTGCACCCACGCCTGGAGGTCGGCACTCAGCATGGCATCCAGTTCCTCCTGCGTCTCGATGCGCTTGAAGAAATAGCACGTCTTGCCCTTGATGCGCTTCTTTCGGCCCAGGTCGAGGGCCCAGAGCATTTCGCTCGGTCCTCTTCCTCCACCAAGTACTTGTACTTTCGCCAGCACTTGGCGACCGGGAACAACCTCAAGCCTCGGAGAGGATGGCTTGGCTGGAGTTCGCGGTCGAAAAAGTCGATGACGTCATCGGCGAACTCCAGAGGAATCATCTCCCAGGCGGCGTTGAACGTGATCTTTGGGTTCATGGTGCTGGAGTGGCTGCCGTCTGCCGAGCGTTGCCTCAGCGGCCTGAATGCAGCCTATCGGCGTTCGGCCGTCAACAGGAGCTTCGGCGGATGGCGCGCAGCAGCGGTAGCCTGCTTGCACGCGGATGCCTCGGCGCCCCAACCTGCCACTGTCCCTGCCAGTATGGCCCTGCTCCGTGCTGCGCTTGAACCTCAGCCCTACAGGCATCGGGGTGGGCCAAATTGTCCCGATGTTCGCCGAGGTGTTGGCCAAGGCGAAGGCCAGGGCGGGCTCCTCGGAGTTCTGCTTTCCCGACGCCGCCATAATGTACCGGAGCAATCCGGACGGGTTCACCTGGCCCGTGAAGCAGGCGCGTTGCCTCCACAGCCGGTCCCAGAATGTCGACTGTTAATGTTTGACCCCATCGTTTCCAGACCCGACCCCATCGTTTCCATCGTTGGCTCCGCCCTGAGCTAGAACACCCCCACCCCCCTTTCGAAGGTGAACGAACAACAACGCCAGCCCTAAGGGCTGACGACATGGAAAGACGGGCGAAGCCAGCACGGGAACGGACGACGACTCGGGGGACCATTCGTGACAGCGGGACCGGAAGCCGCGATGGACCCTCGGGGCTCGACGTCACCCGGCCGGGAGAAAGGCCGACCCGACGTTACGGCGAGGAGTTGGCGCGAATCGTGCCCGACCAAGCCGGTCGGGAGCGGAGATGCGGTGCCCGGGAATAGGGCTCGCCTATCAGGGCGATACCATGCAACGCCGCGGCCCTCGACGAACGGCCTGGGCGGAGCGCAGCCGAACCACGTCTAGAATCAGGACTCCGCGCCAGCGGCACCCGGCATGCAAAGAAATCGACAGCCGAGGCCGTCGATGCGGACGCGAACCGGTGCCGCATTGCGGCCAGGGTTCGCCGCCGCCAAGCTCTGCAGGTGCTACGTCGGACCTTCTGTCACGTTCCGGGGATCGGGATCAAAGCCGAGCAACGGCTGTGGGCTTCGGGGGCGGTCTCCTGGGACGCCGTCGAGCAGGCCGCTGCGGCGCTCGGCGCCCGTCGTCGGGAACGACTGGCCCAACACCTGGAGGAATCGCAGCGGCATTTGGCTGGCAAGAACTCCGCGTTTTTTGCCGCAACTATGCCGGCCAGCGAACATTGGCGGTTGTACTCCGAGTTCCGCGACTCGGTGGCGTATGTGGACATCGAAACCACGGGCCTGGGTGGTCCCGACGACCACATCACTACGATCGCCCTCTATGACGGACGCACGATACGTCATTATGTCCACGGGCAGAACCTCTCTGAGTTCGCGCAGGACATCCGGGACTACCGGTTGATCGTGACGTACAACGGGAAGTGCTTCGATCTGCCCATGCTTCGGGCGTCGTTCGGCCTCGCGCTCGACCAGGCACACATCGACCTGCGGTATGTGTTGGCGAGCCTGGGCTACAAAGGGGGGCTGAAAGGATGCGAGCGGCGGTTGGGGTTGGACCGCGGCGACCTCGCAAACGTGGACGGCTACTTCGCCGTGCTCCTGTGGCGCGAGTACCGAATGCACGGCAACGCCCAAGCGCTGGAAACGCTCCTGGCGTACAACATCCGCGATGTCGTCAACCTCGAAGCCCTCCTGATCAAGGCGTACAACCTCAAGGCAGCGCTGACGCCCTTCGGCGCGTCGGTCACCGTTCTCCTTCCGCCGCCGCCCCCGGAACCATTCCGTGCGCACGCGCCGACGATTCATAGACTGATGCGGCATTATTCACCATTCGGTTTCTGAAGTGCTGGCCGGTCGGAGATCCGTTGTCCCGCGGGCCGCGGCCGACCTTGGCCACCGCATCGGATCCACCGACCGCGCTGGCGCCAGGACCAGTCTCGATGACGTTCCGCTTGCCGGCTGACCCGCCGGAGGCACTGCTCCTGGTGTCCATGGCACGGAAGCTCCGACGGGCGAGGCCGTGGACCCAGCAGGACATTGTCACGACGTCGGTCCGGGAATGTTTTGAGCGAAACCGCGATGCGTTAGACGGAGCTACAAGGAAGTGAATCTCGATTGCGGTTACCGATTGGACTTCGTGGTCGAAGACGCCTTGATTCTCGAACTCAAAACGGTGACGGAGCTGCACCCCATTCACGATGCCCAATTGCTCACCTATCTGAGGCTCGCCGCAAGTCGCTGAGTTTATTGATCAACTTCAACGTGCGAGTCCTCAAGCGAGGTGTGAAACGGGTGGTGTGCGGAGACTTGTTCAGGGAGGATTTTGAACCACAGAGACACCGAGGCACAGAGAAGGCGTTTCAATGAGCGGACATCGACCGGCACTGGTTACTATCGGGAAGACCCACGGCCTCTCTGCTCCGTGCCTCAGTGTCTCCGTGGTTCGTCCGAATAATCGTTCCGCTGCGCCGTAGGCTGGCCCTCGTGGACGTGTTGGCGGGAAAGGCGGGTCAATCGACTCAACTCCCGGGAGCTGGAGCAGACCTGTTCCTGGGTGGGGTTCCCGTGTTCATCGACCCAACCGAGCAGGCGGCGGAGCGCATGTCCGACAATCCGCACGCACCCGCGCGAGCAGTGGGGAACCACCACCGAGAAGAACTGGATCGGCACGAAGGTGACGCGCGTTACGCAGGAGCCCCAGGCCGGCATTGGTAGTGGCGCAGGAGGCGTGTATGCGGCCGGCAGTCTGACTCTGAGATGGGAGGGAGGGAACCCGCCCTCCCAGGTCGAGAAGACGGCGATGGTCCTGCCATTCCCAAAACACTGAAAAACCATGCCCAGAATGCTTCCCTGCGCCGCCAGGCAAGTCCCAACGCTCTGCTGGTGGCCCTTCTTGGCCGCCGGTTCCGTTGATTCCCGACGATTGCCCCTTGCCCGGTTCCTAGCCCCAATGCGCATCCAATTGAATGGAACGGTGCCACCAGGACCTCGGCGCCGTGGGCGTCAAACTCGCCCCGCTGTACCAGAACGTTCATCCCCGCGGCCCGCCGCATGGGACACCTTGGGAGCGACCGCGACGGCGCGTTCGCGGAGTATTTCGTCCAACGTTCCGACCCGATTCGACGCCTGCCCGACGACGCAACGGTCGCAGCGTGTACCACACGAGCGACACCGAGTTTCATGCGCTGATGCTGGCGGCCGCTCCGCGCGAGCCGGAGGTGATGCTGGTGCCTATCAAAGGGGATCGGAGTCGTGGTTGGAATTGCTGGGCAGCGATCCCGTCTTTACGCTGCCGTCGGGTGAACTACGCCACCTTTCAAGAGTCGCAAGGCGAGACGTTGCACGACTTTCTCCAGCGGACGCGCCAGGACCTTCCGCGGCGTTTGCTGGGCGATCGGCGGCTCGCGATTAAGGAGGTCGCGCAGGGGCTGAATTTCTCCAGCGAGTCCCGCTTCGGCCGTTTCTTCCAGCGGGGCGCGGGCATGAGTCCAGCGCGGTTTCGCGAGCGCTGTCGCGCGTAGGTCCGGCCGGCAGTTTTGTCATGGATTTCGGCAGTTTTGCCATGGGCGAAACAGCCGACAAACCGCTAGCGTAGGCTATGAGCAAACGACCGGACCAGGAACTCATCGGAGTCATCGGCCTCGGCCTGATGGGCACCGCGCTCACCGAACGATTGGTGCAACACGGCTACCGTGTCGTGGTGTGGAATCGCACTCGCGAAAAGGCGGCCCCGCTGCTCGCCCAGGGCGCGGAATGGAGCCACAACCCGCTGGCGACGTGCCAGCGCGTTATCATCAGCCTCTACACGACCGACGTGGTCGAGGCGGTGCTTGCCGAACTGAACGCCGGACTGCACGACGGCCAGATCCTCCTCGACACGACCACAGGGGAACCCAGGCAAACCGCAGCGCTGGGGGCGCGGCTGGCGATTCGCGGAGTTCGCTACCTCGACGCGCCCATTTCCGGTTCGAGCGAACAGACGCGCCGCGGCGAAGCCACCGTCATCGTCGGCGGTGACCATGAACCCTTCGAAGCCTGCGCGGATCTGTGGCGGGTCATGGGCGCGAAGGTTTTTCACGTCGGCCCTTGCGGCAGCGCCGCGCGCATGAAGTTGATCAGCAATCTGGTGCTGGGCTTGAACCGTGCGGCGCTGGCGGAAGGGCTCGCCTTCGCCGAGGCGCTCGGTGTGTCGCCCGCCGCTGCGTTGGAAGTCATGGCCGGAAGCAATGCCTATTCGCGGGCGATGGATGTGAAGGGCCGCAAAATGGTCGAGCGCGATTTCACGGTTCAAGCCCGGCTTTCCCAGCATTTGAAGGACGTGCGTCTCATGCTGGACGCCGCGACCGGCGCCGGCGTGTCGCTGCCGCTGACCGAGACGCATCGCCGCCTGATGGAGCAGGCGGAAGCCGCCGGCTTGGGCGAGCAGGACAACAGCGCCGTGATTTTAGTCCTGCGAAAACTCCAGCGCGCGCCATCGACATGAGCGCTCCAGTCCTTTCCTCGCGCGCCCGCATGGCGGTGCTCCTCGCCGCCGTCGGCGGGTTGTTGTTTGATGGTGTGGAACTCGGCCTGATGCCGGTCGCGTCGCTATCGGTGTCGCAAAGCCTGCTCGGTGCAGCCTTACGCTCGGCGGTGATTGGTTCGCGCGCTTCGCGGCAGCGCTCATGTTAGGCGCGGCGGTGGGCGGAATCTTTCTCGGCAGCCTCGGTGATCGTATCGGCCGCACGCGGGCGCTGGGCGTGAGCATCCTCTTCTACTCCGTCTTCGCTGGTCTCGGTGCCTTCGTGAAGACGCAGGAGCAAATGCTCGTGCTGCGATTCATGGTGGGCCTGGGTGTCGGTGGCGTCTGGCCCAATGCGGTGGCGCTGGCGGCGGAATGCTGGCCGGACAAGTCGCGGCCCATCATCGCCGGCCTGATGGGCTCGGCGCTCAATGGTGGCATCCTGATGCTTTCGCAAATTGCCCGCACCTGGCACATCACGCCCGAATCGTGGCGCTGGATCTTCCACCTGGCGGCGGCGCCTGCGCTTCTCGGATTGCTCGTGCTTTTCGCGTTGCCGGAATCGCCGCTGTGGCTGGCCTCTCGTTGCCGCCGAGGTCAAGAGGCTCACTCCGCTGCGGGACGAGCAGCTCAGAGCCCCCTCACGTCGGCTGCTGCGAAGCCCCGTGGCAGCGCCCTGCGCGAGCTTCTCCGCCCGCCACTGCTGCGGCTCACGCTGATTGGCATCCTGCTCGGTTCGATTCCCATGGTGGGAGCCTGGGCCGCGGGCAAGTGGATGATTCCATGGGCGGACAAG
>JBBQIU010000155.1:0-6730 GCA_038325245.1 Verrucomicrobiota bacterium | reverse complement strand
AACCCCGTTGGGGTTGTGGGTGATTCGGCGATCCCACCCAGGGTAGCTCGTTCCTCGCAACCCTGGGCTTTGGGACGCAATCCCTTCTGGATTGGGAAATGCCCTCCGCGCACGCTGTGGAGAACGATCAGGGCATCGCCCTGGGCGGTCTCATGCCGCCCCACTTGGTGGCGGCCGGCCAGGAATGGCCAAACTCCAAGCCTTTTCAGGGCGAACGCCGGGTGGCGTGGTTGCCGTTCCGAGGGCATTGCCCCCGGCTGGGGATGGAGGGCGCCGCCCCGTCGGCGCGTCGGCGCTCATCGAGATGGACCCATCTGTGCTCATTGAAAAGGAGCCACTCCGGAGAAGGATTTCTTTTCCACTTAGTTCCGGTCGATTTTTTGTAACTGGTTGAGAGTCAAATGGGCGGATTTTGTTAGACGCCTACCGGTGGATCCGTTTCGTGAGCAGCCTCGACGAGAGGTGGATCCATCTCGGTGAGCAAACCCGGATCCAATTCGATGAGCGCAACGGTCGGCGCCGAGGATTGGGTTGGGGCTGGAGTTCAGCAGGTTCCGACGGAGCGGAACCCTCCAGGGCGGCTTCGGTTCATGGAGATCTGTGATATTCCACCCCAAATCCATTCCCAGCGCCCGGTGGAAGGCCGCATAAGTCGCTTTTTGACGGATGGATCGGCATGCACGAACTCTCATGAATCCCAAAGTCCTCCTGACCAGTGTCTGTCGGCCGATCGGGCCGGAATTCGGCGACGCCCCGTCCGTCGGCTATGAACTCCTTCACCGGCAAATCACTCGGGCGCAGGGCATCTTCAGCCCCCGGACGGTCAACGCCCACTTCGGCCTCGAATACATCGCCGCGAACCTTGATGCCCCTACGGTCGTCCTCCAATACCCCTCCGAAAGCGATCTGATCCGGGAGCTGAAGCAAGGATACGACTACGTCGGCATCTCCTTTCTCATGGCCGTGATGCACAAGATGAAGGAAACCGTGGCCCTCATCCGCCGCCACTCGCCCCAGTCCAAAATCGTGCTTGGAGGCTACGGTACCATTCTCAACGACGAGGAACTGCTGCCCTACGCGGATCACCTCTGCCGTGAGGAGGGCGTCGGCTTCTTCCGCCGTGTCCTCGGCGAACCCGAGATCCCGCGCCCGTACAAGCACCCGTTGCTAGTGAGCTGGTTGAAGGTCTTCGGCATCCGCGTCTCCGGCACGGGAAAGATCCTCGCCGGACTGGGCTGCCCCAACGGATGCGACTTCTGCTGCACCTCCCACTTCTTTTCGCGACGCCACATCATGCTCCTGCCCACCGGCCGCGACATTTACGCCGTTGTTGAGCGCTACCTGGACATGAATCCCCGCCTGGTGTTCCTCATCCTCGACGAGGACTTTCTTCTCAATCGCCGCCGGGCGATGGAGTTCCGCGAATGCGTGATGGAAGGCGGGCGGAGCGTTTCGATCTTCGCGTTCTCCAGCGTCAAGGCCATCAGCCAGTACACTGTCGAGGAGATCCTCGAGATGGGCATCGACGGCTTCTGGATCGGCTACGAGGGCACCCGTTCCAACTACGCCAAGCAACAGGGCCGCCCCATTTCGGAAATCCTCACCGAATTCCGGGAACACGGCATCACGGTGCTCACCTCAATGATCCTCGGCTTCGACTACCAGAACCGGGAGGTCGTTGCCGCGGAGCTGGACGAACTGATGAAGCTGAAGCCCGCCCTGGGCCAGTACCTCATCTATGGTCCCGTTCCTGGCACCCCGTTCTATGAACGCGTCATCCGCGAGAACAAACTCCAGGACGTTTACACGACCGAAAAGGACCTGTTCTATCGCCGCGCCGACGGCTTCCGGACCATGATTAAGCACCCCACGCTCTCGCCGGTCGAGATCGAGGACATCCAAAAGTGGTGTTTCGAGGAAGACTTTCAGCGATTGGGACCCAGCCTCTTCCGTGTCATCGAGGGTTGGCTCCTCGGCTACCGAAAGCTCAAGGACTCCCTAAACCCAGCCCTGCGCCGGAAGTCGGAGTATTACGCGCGCGAACTGCGCAAGTCCTATCCGGTCTTCCTTGCTGGGAGGTTGTTCGGACCGAATCGCCGCATTCGCCAATGGATCAGTCTCCTTGAGAAACAAGTCCGCGAGGAGTTGGGAAAACCCACACTTGCAGAGCGGTTGAGAGCGATCGCCGCCGTCGGGGCCGCTGTCTGGACCGGATTCACACTTAAATTCAATCTTTTCCAGCAACCCCGACTGACGCGCACCGCGTATCCCGGTCGCGTGGAAAATTCTGAAGAGGCTTCGGACCTCAGACCAACGCCAGGGACGAGGAGCGCTGATGAGGCCTTGCTAACTCCAAGTGGCGTTCCGAGGCTCCTCCGATGAAGCGTCGCCGAGGAGAATCTGCCGGACTGGCTGGGCTAAGATCGCGTTTCGTCGACTAAGAGCCTATCTGAAAATTCGAAGGGGCCTGTTTTGTGGAGAAGTCGGGATGGCGAGGCGCGACGAGGGAGCATACCCGACAGCGGTCTGTGACCGAGGAGCAACGAAACCAGCCGGCCTGCTCCGCAAAAACCCTCCGGGCGAAGGTCTTTTTGGCCCGGGCCGACGTTGGCTCGGCCGTCACACCCCGCTGCGAGGATGCTCCGGCATCGCCGCCTTGGCCCGGGCCAACATTTCTCGTCGCGGGCCCCTTCCAGTTTTCAGACAGGCTCTAAGGATGCGGCCTCGCAGGGCCCCAGCGGACGTCGACCTCCGTGACCAATTCGCGGCTGGTGGCCCAGACCTTGCTCTCATAAACAAGCCCGAGACCGGCGTCGCCCATCGTGAGAAGTTCGCGGCCGTTGGGCGTGAAGAGGACGACGATCCGTCCTCCATGGCGCGACGACGGAACGACGCCCACCATTCGGTGCATCGCGACATCCCACAGGCCCAGGTGTCCGTCTTCGTCCGTGGACACCGCGCATTCCCCCGACGGGGCGAACGCCAGGGCCTGGAACAGGGTGGCGCCGGTTCGGGCCCGCCCCATCTCCTCGCGATCCCGCACCGAATCGTTCCAATGGAGAAGCCGGATTTCGTCGCTTGCCGTTCCGAGCATGGGCTCACGGGGATGGAAGGCCACCGCCCCCACGTGCGCCCCGTGCGCCACACCGTTTGAAGCCAGCAGGGACCAATCGGGCACACGCCAGGCGAATAGCCGCGAATCCTCCCCCCCGCTGGCGAGCAGGCTCCCGTCCGGACTGAAGCGGACGGAGAGCACGGGGCTCGTGTGGGCGGTCAACGAGATCTGTTCCGTCCAGGTCTCCGTCTCCAGGATCCGGACCGACTTGGCGCGGGCCACCGCCAGCCAACGGCCGTCGGGACTGAAGACCATTCCGGCCTCGGCCGAATTCGTGCAGTCCACCCAGCGGACGTGGCTCCATGCGGTGGTATCCCAGACGCCGAGCCGTTGATCGCCGCCCGCGGTCACCAAGCGTTGGCGACGGGGATCGAACGTGGCGGCCTTTGCGGCGCCGAGATGTCCTGAAAGCGTCGCGACGATCCCGCCTTCCGGATAGCGGACCACGTAGGCGTTCATCGAGCCGTCGCCGAGCACGAGGCGATCTCCCGCGGGCGCAAATGCCGCCCATACGACGTCATTCCATCGGTCCGACGGCCAATCCATGGTGGCCGGCAGTTCGCGCACTCCCGGGTCCCAAATACGCAACATTCCCAGTGACGTCGCGGTCAGGATGCGATTGCCGTCGGAGGAGAAGGCGGCGCTCACTACGGATTGCCGGCCCGGAGACTCCTGAGGATGGCGCAGGTTGAAGAGGAGCGACCCGGTGGGCCAATCCCAGACCTGAGCCAATCGCTGATCGTTGGCGGTGACGATCAGGCGTCCGCCCGGACTGAAGTCGAGGCTCCAGATCCGCTCCGGGGCGCCGGGGGAACCTGCCGTGCCGAAATGGGACCTCCGCTGCCAGGCGTCCCCGGTCCCCTCCCAGATCACCACCAGGCCGTCGTTCCCGGCGCTCGCCAGGAAGCGGTCGTCGGGCGAGAACTGAAGATCGAGCACGTGGGTGTGCGCGGCGTGTTCCCCAGTCCAGAGACGGGTCGTAGTCTTCCAGTCCCAAATCGAAATGCCCCCGCCACTCAGCCCCAAAGCCAGCAGGTCGCCATGCCGGTTGAAGGCGGCGCTCCGCACCTCGTTATCCATCGATTCCCCCGTCCCAGGCGTCAGACGCGCCACCTCGACGCCCGTCGCCACGTCCCAGACGCGCGACGTGCCGTCGACGCCCGCGGTTACGGCGTGGGCGCCCGACCGGCTGAAATGTCCCCTGGCAATGGACGATTCATGGCCTCGCAACTCGACGCGCGGACGCCAATTCGATGTGTCCCAGATCACGCCCTTTCCGTCTTCGCCCGCCGTCAGTAACCTTCCACCATCCGCGCTGAAATCCGCGACATGCACGCGGCCCGAGTGGACGGCGAGTTGTGCGATCGGCGGTCTCGATTGCAGCGAGAGGACGAAGGCGTTCGAGTCGATCAGCACCACGAACCGGCTTCCGTCGGGATTCAACGAGGCGCCATGGATCGCGCCCTCAGGCAGCAGCCAGTCATCTTTGACGAGTCTTGAATCCCACACCGCGCTTCGGAGCATTGCGATCGATTCTTTCAAGGGCGACTCCCGGATCGCCGCGCGTGCCAGCAGCACTGATTCCCGTGGATCCTTCCCGATCTCGTCGTTGGCCCGCATCGAAAGCCATCGTGAATTCGCCCGCCGATGCTGGATCATCGCGTAGATCCACAACACGAAGAAGACGCACGCCACCACGGACACCGCCGTAAAGAGCACCCGTCGGCGATGGATGACCGCCCGTCTTGCCTCATCCCGCGCCCGTGCACTGGATTCGAGCAGGGCGATCGCCTGATCGAAGCCCGCCGCATAGCGGTCCGCCCAAGCCGCCGTCGGCTCATTCTCCGCCCTCCAGTTCATTGCCAACTGAAGTTCCGGATCCCGGAGCAGATCAAATCGTCCCTCCGCACGGAGACGTGCCGACTCCGCCAGCCGCCGATAGATGGAAGCCGAAACGGCCTCCTCCCGCACCCATCCCTGCAACCGGGTCCACACCCGCATCAGGCTCTCGTGCGAAATGTCGATCACCGTCGACGCATCGAATGACGCCCGTTCAGGCGAATCCCTCCCGCATCCGGAATCGGCTTCGACTTCCGTTTCCGAGTCTTCCGCCACAATCGGAGGTGTGAGAAACGTCCGCCCTGGTTCCCGGAACGGATCGATGACGGGCGCGAGTGCGGCGATCGGAACGCCAGAGATCTCCGCGAGGACTCCGAGGCGTGTAGGTCGGCGCATGCCGCGGTTCCCACTTCCGGCTTCGGTCAGCGCCTTGAAGACCCTGGCCGCCAGAACCCTCTCGGGTTCGCCGGTCAAGCCGCGGTATACCTCATCGGCGTGGCGTGAGAGCGCCTCGGTGATCGTTCCAACTGCGTCGTAGTGCTCGACGTCCATCGGTTGGTCGCCCACGCGGACGCCCAGCCAGTGGTTCCACGTCCGCATCAACGCGTGTTGCAGCACGGGAAGCTGGTCCGGGTTCGATCCCATGTCGTTCAGAAGGCGCTGCACCAGGCGTCCCGAGATGCGACCGCCGCCCACTCGCACGGGCCCTTCGATCGCCAGTCGGTACTGGTCGCGCTTCATCCGTGGGACGAGGTATTCGCCCTCATTGATCGCCTCCGCCAGCCCGCTGAACTCGGCGCAGTCGCCGAGGAAATCCGAGCGCATGGTCAGCACCACGTAGATGGGATGCTCGCGCTGCCGGGTCGCCTCGAGCAGGAGCCGCACGAAGCCGCCTGCCTCCTCCTCCAGCGAACGGTTGCGTTCGCGGAACCGGAAGATTTCTTCGAACTGATCCACCACCACCAGGAGGTTGTAGCGGCCGGGCATTCCCGCCTGTTGCACGAACTCGGTCAGACCGAAGGCGCTCCGCGAGAGGGTGGTCCGGATGAAGGCTTCCCCACCGACGGGGTCCTCCAACAGGTCCAACCTGTCCAGCGCCTGCGCCAGATTTCCCGTGGGATCCCCACCCGGCCGCATCACCGCGATCTTCCAGTTCGGACCCGCTCCCGCCATGAATCCGCCATGCAGGCCTGGGATCAGCCCGGCCCTCACCAGCGAGGACTTTCCGCTGCCCGATGTCCCAACGACCGCCAGGAATCGACGCTCCCGAAGGCGCGACAGCAAGGCCGCTGTCTGTTCTTCGCGGCCGAAATAGAGGTACTTGTCCCGCGTCTCGAAGGGGCGCAGCCCGGGGAACGGGTTGAGGCGTGCGGAAGGGGTGCTCATCGCGACCACCCCTCAATTCCCGGTCAACAGACGTTCCACGAAGGGGCTCAATACTTCCGGATTCTGGCCGTCGAAACGCAACACCTCGGCCGCGCGAGTCCGGAAGCGCTGCTTCCCGCGGTCGTCCGGCGGCCCGAGGCAGACCGCGCGCGCTCGGTACTCCTTCTCCCGGCCGTATCCGCGCGCCTGCTCGAGATCCATCAGTTCCATGTCCACCCAATCGCGGCTTGGGGATCCGTAGTAAATCATTGCCGCATCACATTCCACCAGGCGCCGCCGATGGGCCTTCCCCCGTTCCTCCTCCGAACCCGTGTACGTCGGGCGTGTTACTTCCAAACCGCGTTGAAAGAAAACGTCGTCCACGCGATCGAGGTTCGCCTCATCGGATTG
>JBBQIU010000154.1:0-6731 GCA_038325245.1 Verrucomicrobiota bacterium | reverse complement strand
ATTCGAACAGAGATTCGCAGGTCACCAACAACTTGTGGATGCGCCGCACACGGCGTCCCGTTCACGTACCCGGCCTTGCAGTGGTCCCCCGCGCGGCGGATGATCGCCGCAGTCTTTCCGAGCCCCGAATTCCATGCGCTGTCCAATAGCCTCCCGATTCGCCCGCGCCCTCCGTCGGTCCCCCGGACTCGACCTCCGCGCCGCGCTCCCCCTCGCGCTTGCCCTCTTCTGCGCACCCGCCGTCCCGGCCGCCGATCTCATCTTCAGCCGCGACATCCAGCCGATCCTTTCCCAACAGTGTTACGCCTGCCATGGCCCCGACCCGGGGACCCGCAAGGCCGGACTCCGGCTCGACACCCGCGAGGGCGCCTTCGAGACCACCCCCAAACGAGCCGCCGCCGTCGTGCCCGGCCATCCCGAATCCAGCGAACTGTGGAAACGCATCGTCACGACCGACCCCGACGACGTCATGCCACCCCCGGATTCTCACAAGGAACTCAAACCCGCCCAGCGCGACCTGCTGAAACGCTGGATCGCGGAGGGCGCCCCCTGGCAGGAGCACTGGGCCTTCGTCAAACCCCGACGCTCCACCCTGCCCGACACCACCGAACTCAGCCGCCGCCACACCCAGTTCCCGATCCGCAATCCCATCGATGCCTTCATCCTCGCCCGCCTGGACGCCCTTGGATTGGCCCCCGCACCAGAGGCCGACCGCCGACGCCTCCTCCGACGCCTCTCCCTGGACTTGACCGGACTCCCACCCGCGCCGGAAGAAGTGGAGGCCTTCGTGCTCGACGAGGCCCCGGATGCCTACGACCGGGCGGTCCGAAAATACCTCGCCTCGCCGCGCTGGGGCGAGGCCCGCGCCCGCGTGTGGCTCGACGCAGCCCGTTACGCCGACACCCACGGACTCCACTTCGACAACTACCGCGAAATGTGGCCGTACCGGGATTGGGTCATCCGTGCGTTCAATCGCAACCAGCCGTTTGACCGGTTCACGATCGATCAGATCGCCGGGGATCTTGTTCCATCTGCCTCCGACGATCAGTACATCGCCACCGGCTTCCACCGCTGCAATGCCACGACGAACGAAGGCGGCACGATCGAAGAGGAAAACCAGGTCAACTACGCCAACGACCGCGTCGCCACCACCTCATGGATCTGGCTCGGCCTGACCGCCAATTGCGCCTCCTGCCACGACCACAAATTCGATCCCATCAGCACGCGAGACTATTACTCCCTCGCCGCCTTCTTCCGGAACACCACCCAGTCCGGCTTCGACGGCAACATCAAGGACGGCGCCAATGCCAGCATGACCGTCATCGAGAATCCTGCCGATCGCGCGCGTTGGGCCGAACTCCCGCCCCTCATCGAAACCGCCAAGTCCATTGTGGAAACCCGGCGCAAGGATGCCGATGCCCCGTTTTCAGCCTGGGCGGGGCGCCTCACTGCGGCCGATATCGAGCGGGAGCTTTCCACGAACCTCGCCCTCCATGTCCTCCTCCACAGCGGACCCGAAGTGGCGATCAACGGTTCCCTTGCCGGGCAACCGACGTCCTTCGCCGTCGAAGGCGACGTGCGATGGGCCACCAACGGCCACTTCGGACCCGCCCTTCATTTTGAAAAGGAGGGAACGGTCTCCCTGGGGGACGTCGGCGACTTCGATCTGGGCCAGGCTTTCTCCGTGGCCGCCTGGGTTTTCGTCCCCCCGTCCTTCGACGAAACCGCGGCCCTCGTCGCGCGCATGGACGAAGCCAATGAACACCGGGGATGGGACCTCTGGATTCAACAAGGCCAGTTCGCCGCCCACTTGGTCCACAAATGGCCCGACGACGCCCTGAAAGTCCGCACCAAGAAGCGCCTGGCCAGAAAAGGCGAATGGCAGCACCTCACCGTCACCTTCGACGGCACCGGCCGGCCTGATGGTGTCCGGTTCTATGTGGACGGCGTCGCCGCCGAGTCCGAGCGCGATGGGCCCGGCCGCGTTCGCGGCACATTACGCACCCCGACCCCGCTCCGCCTCGGGCGCCGCAGCACGGGCTCTTCCTTCACCGGCGGCGCCCTACAGGACGTCCGGATTTACACCCGCATCCTTGCCGGCCCCGAGACCCGCGCCCTCGCCCGGATCGACGACCTCCGCCAACTGCTCGACACCCCCATCGCCGATTGGAAGCCTGAGTCCCGTGTCGAAGTCTTTGAGTATTTCCTTCTCAGCCACGCGCCCTTCCAGGACGCGCGAAAGGACCTCGCCACCCTTGAATCCGAGCGGGAAGCAATCCGCGTTCGCTACCCTGTAACCCACATCCAGCGGGAGAAGGGCGATTCCCTCCCGATGGCCTCCATTCTCGCCCGCGGCGAGTATGACAAACCGAAGGAGAAGGTGATCGCCGGCACACCCGCCGTCCTCCACCCCTTCCCTCCAGGCGCCCCCACCAATCGGCTCGGCCTAGCCCAATGGCTGGTCTCGCCCGACAACGCTCTCGTCGCCCGCGTGACGGTCAATCGCTTCTGGCAGGAGATCTTCGGCACCGGCCTCGTCCGGACCACCGAGGACTTCGGGATGATGGGCGAGCCTCCGGTCAACCCCGAGTTGCTCGACTGGCTGGCGACCGAGTTCGTTGCCAGCGGTTGGAATGTGAAACAACTCTTCGAGCGCATCGTTACTTCGTCCGCCTATCGACAGAGCGAGGCGACCACTCCGGAGAAAATCGAAAAGGACTCCGCCAACCGGTTTCTCAGCCGCGGACCCCGCTTCCGCATGGACGCCGAAATGCTACGCGACTACGCGCTCCAGGCCGCCGGGTTGCTCGGCCAGGAAATAGGAGGTCCCAGCGTCAAGCCGTACCAGCCCGAAGGCGTCTGGGAGGCCGTCGCCATGCGGGAAAGCGATACCCGCAATTACCAGCGCGACTCCGGCGCAGCCCTGTACCGCCGCAGCCTCTACACCTTCTGGAAGCGATCCGCCCCGCCAGCCCTCATGGACCTGTTCAATGCGCCCAGCCGTGAGAGTTGCACCGTCCGGCGCGAACGCACCAACACACCCCTCCAGGCCCTCGCCACCCTCAACGACCCCCAGTTCATCGAGGCCGCGCGCACCCTCGCCGAACACGCGCTCGCCGCCACCAAGGGCCACGCTGATGACGCCCTCCACGCCATGGCCCACCGGATTCTCGGCCGCCCGCTCCATCCCGAGGAACTCATCGAAGTCACCGCCACCCTCGCCGACATGCTGACTTTTTACATCGCCCAGCCGGAAGAGGCTGCACTGCTGCTCGACGTCGGGGAATCCCACGTCAATCCCGACCTGCCCGCCCCCCAGCTCGCCGCCCTGACCCTCGTCGCCAACCAACTGCTCAACCTCGACGAAGCCCTCACCAAGTGATCCCACCCGTGAACTGGCGTCCCAACCAACGTGTCTTCCAACCCTCGAAACCCGCTGAGCGATTTCCCCCTCTACCGCTCGCTGGAGAGGGCCGGGGCATGATGCGTCGAAGCGAAGCGAAGACGGCTGAGGGCAGCGGTACATCTCGCAGTTCCTATCTCCGATCCGCATCCGCAATCCGGAATCTCCCCCTCCCATGAACCCGTTCCCCGAAGGACCCCTCCTCGAGACCCGCCGCCATTTCTTCGCCCGCGGCAGGAACGCCCTTGGCTACGCCGCGCTGACCTCCCTGCTGGGAACCCGCTTCCCGCTCTGGGCTGACGACACCCCCGCCTCCAGGCCCGTTCTGCCCCACTTCGCCCCCAAAGCAAAGCGTGTCATCTACCTCCACATGGTGGGCGGCCCCTCCCAGATGGACCTCTTCGACTACAAACCCGTCATGCGGGAGTGGTACGACAAGGATCTTCCCGACTCCATCCGCATGGGACAGCGCCTGACCACCATGACCTCCGGCCAGTCCCGTTTCCCGATCGCACCCTCCAAGTACACGTTCGCCCAGGCAGGCCAGTGCGGACTCTGGATGAACACCGATCTCCTTCCGTACACCGCCCGGTCCGTCGATGACCTCTGCTTCATCCGTTCGATGTACACGGAGGCCATCAATCACGAGCCCGCCATCACCCACATGCAGACCGGCAATCAGATCGGCGGCCGGCCCTGCATCGGCTCCTGGGTCGGCTACGGCCTCGGCTCCCTCAACGCCAACCTCCCCACCTTCGTCGTCCTCGTCGCCGAACCCACCAACAAGGAACAACTCCAGGCCATCTCCGCGCGACTTTGGTCCAGCGGTTATCTCTCCAGTGAACACGCCGGCGTCTCCTTCCGCAGCCAGGGTGATCCCGTCCTCTTCATCAACAATCCTCCCGGCGTCCCCACCGACCTCCGCCGACGCCAACTCGATGGCCTCCGGCGACTGAACGAGGCGAACTTTGCCGCCGTCGGCGACCCCGAAACCCACACCCGCATCCAGCAATTCGAGATGGCCTTCCGCATGCAGGCCAGCGTGCCCGAACTCATGGAGGTCCAGCAGGAACCCGAGTCCACGTATCAGCTTTACGGCGACGAAGCCAAGAAACCCGGAACCTTCGCCTACACGGCCCTCCTGGCCCGCCGCCTCGTCGAACGCGGCGTCCGCTTCGTCCAAGTGTACCACAACAATTGGGATCACCACGGCAACCTCGGCGGTCGCATGCCCTCGCAATGCAGGGACGTCGATCAGCCCATCCACGCCCTCATCCAGGACCTCAAATCCCGCGGTCTCTTCGAGGACACCCTCATCATCTGGGGCGGCGAGTTCGGGCGCACCATCTACAGCCAGGGCGGACTCACCAAGGACAACTACGGGCGCGATCATCACCCCCGCTGCTTCACCATGTGGATGGCCGGGGGAGGCGCCAAGGGCGGCACGGTCTACGGGGAAACCGACGACTTTTCCTACAACATCGTCCGGGACCCCGTCCATGTCCGCGACTTCCACGCCACCCTCCTCCATCTCCTCGGCATTGATCACCAACGGTTCACCTTCAAGCACCAGGGCCTCGATGGACGCCTCACCGGCGTCGAACCCGCCCGCGTGATCAAGGATCTCCTCGCCTGAAAGCCTGTCTGAGCCCCGAACTCCTCAACTTTGCTCCGACACCTGTGGATGCCCTCCTTGTCCGCCCCCTGCCCCAACCGCTTCACTCGCCCGTCATGACGACCGCCGATGCCCTCGATGTCTTCCGCCGTTCCGGCGCCCTGCTCGAGGGACACTTCATCCTCCGTAGCGGCCTCCGAAGCCGTCAGTTCTTCCAGTGCGCCCTCGCCCTCCAGGACATGCCCACCGTCGAACGCCTCGGTGCCGCTCTCGCGGAGAAGGTCCGACCCCTCGGCGCTGCCACCGTCATCGCCCCGGCCATGGGCGGACTTGTCATCGGCCAGGAGGTCGCCCGCCAATTGCGCCTCCGCTTCATCTTCGCCGAAAAGGAAGACGGCCGCCTCGTCCTCCGCCGCGGATTCCAACTCGCCCCCCGTGAAAAAGTCCTCGTCGTCGAGGACGTCGTCACCAAGGGCGGTCGTGTCCAGGAAACCATCGCCATCGCCCGCGCCAAGGGCGCGTCCGTCGTCGGCGTCGCGATGGTCGTCGACCGCTCCGATGGCACGGTCGACCTCGACGTTCCATCGTTCAGCCTTCTGCGAATGAACGTCGAAACGTTCTCCCCTGACCATCTGCCGCCCGACCTCGCCGCACTCCCCCCCACCAAACCCGGCAGCTAGCCCGACGGTTCGGTTCACCTCACGGCGCCCGCCCCGGCGACGGCGGCGCCATCGATTCCACCTTCCGCACCACCATTGACAGCAGCGGATTTCCGTAGCGCCCTCCCGGGTCGAGATAACCCCCGTCCCGCGCCCCGCGGCACCAGAGCTGCGCGTCCGCATAGCGCCCCGCTCGCCAAAGGGTCTCGATCACCAGGTAAAGCACATGTCCCGGCGCATGGTAGTCGAGGTCGAACCGACCCACCGGCGGCACGCCCGCCGTGGTCAGAAACGCCTCCGTCGCCAACTGAAAAAACCGTCCGTCGTCCCCCCGGTCCCAGGCAATCTCCGCCAATCTCAGCCGGTGCGACTGCTGATGCACGGGGTCGATCTCCACCAAACGCTCCAGCACCGTCACCACCTCCTCCGACGGTGGCTGGTAGAACGCCGAACGCAGATACCGGTACGCATGCATCAGGTGCCGGGAATACATCCGCAACGGCTCCGGCTCCCGCTCCGCATTCGCGAAGAGCAAGTCCCGAACCCGCGCCATCCGCTGGGCCTCCAACTCCGAAACCGGCAGCGGAAAGTCCAGCTTTGCCGAATACTCCGCCGCCAGCGTCGTGTCCGGCGCCATCTCCCGCCAGCGCTCCAGGATGGAACGTAGGATCCTCACGTTCGGCAGCTTGAACGTCGTGTAGAACAACGCGAACGATTGCAGATCCGCCACGGTCAATGCGTGCCGATGCAGATACTCCCCCAGGAGCGTCGCCGGACGCCGAGACAACGTCTCATTGAACACCCCGTGCAGCGTCGCCTCGTCCCGCACAAAGAATCCCCTCTCCGCCATGTACTCCAGCGTCGGAAAGAAATCGCTGTGACGAACGGTGTCCGCGGGCACGAGAAACGGCGCGTTGTAGTCCGAGACGACCTGCAATCCCAGAAGCACCGACAAACGAAAGACATCCCCGCGCCGCAAATCCTCGGTCACCGAAGGCACATCAAACCGCCGCTGCATCGCATCTAGGTCGTACTTCATCGGCTCCGCCGACCC
>JBBQIU010000153.1:0-6741 GCA_038325245.1 Verrucomicrobiota bacterium | reverse complement strand
GCAGTCGAATCCGAGCAGTCGGCGGTAGAGCTGCACACCAAAGATTCATTCGCGCTCACGCCGCCCTCGGAGGCGCTCGTCACGCGCCTGCGTGCGGCCTACCCCGAGTACGATCCGAACGAGTTGCCGATCGAGATGATGACGGCGAGGGGCAAGCAGGCGTGGCGGGAGGTGAAGCGCGTGAGCGGCAAACATTGGACAGCGCGCCCTTTTCCCACCTCAACGCAGGTGCTCGTGCTCGCAGGCTTGGTCACGGCGGGCTCCATCAGTCTCCTCGCGTTGGCGGGCCGCTCGGGCATCAAACCCTTCCTCATCGCAGCGCTCGTTGCCTGTGCGCTTGCAACGATGGGCGTGGCTGCGATGCGAAGGCGCTCGGAGGTGCAGCTGCGCGTGTCGGTGCTCGAGGCCTGGGGCTTTACGGTGCGTCAAAAGCAGGCGGGTGAGCAGTCCAAGACGAGGCTCGATGCCTGGATCACGGTCGCGCGCGCGCTCGGTCAGCTCGACGCGTTTCGCGCTTCGGATCCGGGCCAATCACTCGATGCGCGAGAGAATCGCCTGCCCGCACTCGCACCGTGGATTCGCACGCTGGTCGGTCTCCCGCATGCGGGAGAGGGCCGGGGTGAGGGCAGCTTCGTTCCCCCGTTCATGATCCGTATGCCCGGTTCGCAAACCGTAGCCGCTACCCATGAACCGAAGCCGCCCTGGAGGGTTCCGCTCCGTCGGAACCTGTTGAACCCTAGCTCCAACCCAATCCTCGGCGCCGACGGAGCGGCGCCCTCCATCGCACGGTTCATGGTCCCAATGCGTGTCCGATTCTTGGAAAACGTCGCTACCCATGAACCGTAGAGGCGGGCAGCCATTCTCCGATGTCGCGAAGCGGCATTCACTCGCTGCCAACTGCCCGCCCAACCTTACAGGTCTCTCCTATCCAGGATTCGCCTTGATGAATTGCAGCACAAAGGCGACTACTACGCGTCGTTCAAGGACTTTTCCCTGCCATGCTCCGCCGCCGCCTCCATTCTTTGCCACGTTTGTGCGTGTTCGCCTGCCTGCTGCTCATGCGATGGGGGGCCACCCCAGCCTCCGCAGCGCCCCCTCAGTTTCTCGGCGACCTCGACGCCGATGGCGCCGCGACGGTCCTCGACCTCGCCCGGTTGGGGAATCACATCTCCGGACGAGCGCCGCTGCCATCGGACCTCGCCCCTTTCGCCGACATCAACCAGGACGGTTACGTCAATGACCTTGATGCCGACCGCCTGGTGACCAGCATCCTCGGGCAGGTTCCTCTTCCTCCGCCGCCACTCGCCCGGGTGCGCATTACCTCGCCCGACGAAGGCGAACCCAACGTCGCCGTGACGCGTGAATCGGTCTTCCGCCTGACCCTGCCGCTGGCGGCGTCGACGACAATCAGCACCGATCAATTCGCGGGATTCGCGGGAGGGAGAAAGCTCCTCGCTCGCGTCGAGATCGCGTCCGACCGCCGGACCCTTACCTTGTTCTACCTCGAGCCCTTGCCCGGCAACTCCCAGGTCGCCGTCACGCTCGACGGCGCGGGCATCCTTGATTTCCTCGGACGCCCGATCGATCCCGATGGCGATGGCCAACCCGGCGGTGTGGCGCAGCTCCGTTACGAAACCCTGAGCACGCAGGCCGTCGGTAACACCGCCGTCATCGGTCGCGTCTTCGCCTCCGAACTCGTCCCCGGCCCCGGCAACACGTCCACCACGATCAATGTCCCGCTGCAGGGCGTGACGGTCACGGTGGATGGCCGCGAGGAAACCCTGCGCACCACCACCGACGCCAACGGGAACTTCAAGCTGCAACCCGTCCCCGCCGGCGTGTTCTTCGTCCACGTCGACGGACGCACCGCGATCGGCAGCCAATGGCCCAATGGCGATTACTATCCCACCGTGGGCAAGGCCTGGACCGCCCTCGCCGGGCGCGAGGACAACCTCGCCGGGGGAACCGGGGAGGTCTATCTCCCCCGCATCCGCCAGGGAACCCTCACGCCCACCAGCGCCACCGAGGATACCGTGGTCACGTTCCCGCCCGTCGTCGTGCAAAACAACCCCGCGCTCGCCGGAGTCCGGATCGACGTCCCTGCCAACACCCTGTTCAACGAGAACGGCACCCGCGGCGGCCAGATCGGCATTGCCCCCGTCTCCCCGGATCGCCTGCCCGAGGTGCTCCCGGCCGGCCTGAACTTCCCGCTCGTGATCACGGTTCAAACCGACGGCGCCGCAAACTTCGACAGGCCGTTGCCGGTGCGCTTTCCCAACCTTCCAGACCCCGACACGGGCGAAACCCTGCCGCCCGGAGCCAAGAGCGCCCTCTGGAGCTTCAATCATGACAAGGGCGAATGGGAAGTGGTCGGACCCATGACCGTCACCGCCGACGGCCGCTTCGTCGAAACCGATCCCGGCGTCGGCATCCTCCAACCGGGCTGGCACGGCACCCAGCCCGGTGGAAACAACCGCTGTGACCGTCCCCGTGGTCCGAGCGGAGGAGGCCCTGGCGGCCCCGGCCCCGGCCCCGGCCCCGGACCCGGACCGGGCCCCGATCCCGGCGCAGGGGGCGAAGATGAAAGCAGCGGCGGCGGCAGCGGTGGTTCCAATGAAGATGCCGGCACCGACGGCGGAGACGACGTCGACACCGAAGGCGACGGCACGCCGAACAGTTCGGATGACGACATCGACGGCGATGGTATTCCCAATGCCGAGGATGACGACATCGATGGCGACGGGCAGCCCAACAGCACGGACCTTGACGATGATGGCGACGGCATCCGCGACACCCACGATCCCACGCCGCAGGGGTCTCAAAACCTCGGCGACGACTGCGGCGGCATTGAATGCGGTTGTGATCGGACCGGCTTCTACGAGAGCCCTGAGGCGGCCGTGCTCCCGAAGGTCAATCCCGACGGCACCTCTCCCGATGGCCGGTACCGTCTCGAGGCAGGTCCGGCAAGTGGCGGAGTCAACCTGCGGATCAAGAAGACGGCGAGCGGCACGGAGGTCCTGAATGTGACGATCCCCAACGCCAATGCCGGATGGGGCTTCGCCTCCAAGGGGGACGCGTTCATGTACCACTACCTGGCCGGGCCTCCTGGCAGCCAGGTCTACACCGTCGTGCTGCACAACCTTATCCGGCTCAATCCTTCCGTACCCGTCTTCATTCGATCGGCCCCCATGGCCACCGCATTCACCGGGTTCAGCAAGGAGGGCAACTGGCTTTTCTACCTCATCAGCCAGGGCGCCTCGAGTGTGTCGCTCGCGGTCGTGAGCGTCACGTCTGGCGACGTCCGCGTGAACGAGACCTTCAACTCCAGCCCGGTCCCCATCGACGGCGGCGGCTCGGGAACCTGGGGATTCAGCACCGAATGCGCCGAGCGCAGCTTCGTCTATGCCTTCCTCGCGCAGCCGAACCAGATTCAGTGGAATGTGGTCAACCTGACCACCAAGGCCCACATCGCCTCCGAGTCCTTCGCCGCGATCGGCGGCTTCTGGAAGTTCAGCCGATGCGGGGAAATGGTCGGCCTCGTCACCCAGCCCGGCCTTTCGCAGTTCATCGTGAACCTGTTCCGAACCAAGGACGGCACCCAACCGCCCGGAGGAAACGCCTCCTTCAACTCGGTCGGCGTCGATTTCAACCTGAAATCCACTCCGGCCTCGCACGTCGTCGTCAACCAGGGTGCCGACGTCCTCCTCACTCCCAATACCGCGGACAACGCATGCGGCCCCGGTCCCGCCCCGCGAAGCCTTCACGCCACGGCCGCGCCGGGTACGAATCCGCCCCTGCCGATTCCAAACTCCACCGAGATCTCCATCGGTCTCCACTATTACGCGATTCATGACTGGGCCCGGAACGAGATCGTCCAGCGCGGCACTGCCGGAAGCGCGGGCGTCGGTCACGTTAATCTGATCCTCCCGCCCAACCGGCTCTTCCGGAATTATCTGCTTCGCGCCGAAACGCTCCAGATCGGGTGGGTGGACGACGTCTCGGCCGGCAATGGCCAGAGCCAGGTGATGCCCCAGGTCTACCTCGTTACAGACCCTTCCCCGGATGTCGACGGTGACGGTCTGGGAGCGTTGTCGGAGGCCGTCCTCGGCACCAACCCAGCCGTGGCGGACACCGATGGCGACGGCATCGATGACGGCACCGAAACGCGGCAGGGCAACAATCCCAATAGCGGCCTCTTCGTCAGCACTGGAGTCATTGCCAGCGCCGACACGCCCGGCAATGCCCGCGACATCGCCGCAGTGAATGACCTGGCCGTCATCGCCGACATGGAAGCCGGCGTCGCTGTCTTTAATATCTTCAACGGCTTGAATCCCATTCTCGTTGCCCAGGTCGACACCCCCGGCACAGCCCGCCGCGTGGCGCTCTCCGGGCGCTTCGCCGCTGTTGCCGATGATACCGCCGGCCTCGCGATCATCGACGTGGGAGACCCCGCCAACGCTCGAATCGTCCATCAGGTCGGCGTCGGCGGCCGCGCCCAGGCCGTCGTCACGGCTGGAACCATCGCCTTCGTGGGAGTAGGCAACGGGGATCTCGTCTCGGTGGATCTCCTCAGCGGCGCCGTGCTCGAACGTCTCCCGCACGCTGCCGAAATCCACGACCTCGCCATCGAAGGCGAATTCCTCTACTGCCAGCTCCTCAGGGAACTCCGCGTCTACCAACTCTTCGCGGATGGCTCGCTGGAGTTCCTCGGCGCGTCCGGTCCGCCCACATTCCAACTCGCGGGCGCGCTCGACCGCCTGATCCGGATCTTCGTCGGCGGCGGCTACGCCTACGTCTGCGTCTATCCGGGTTATGACGTCTTCGACGTCCGCAACCCAGTCTCGGTCACCAAGGTTGCCACCGCCCGCGATTCCGGTCCGAACTCCTTCAAGCAGATCGTCCTGAACGGCTCGGGTCGCGGACTGGCGTCCGTCGGCCCGATTCCCAATGAGGCCCCGGCTCACGACGTCTTCCTCTACGACACCACCATTCCCGCCACGAACGACCTCCTCGTCGCGAACTTCCCCACCCCCGGCGCCACCCACGCCGTCGCCCTGTACAACGGACTGGCTTACGCCGCGGACGGCCAGGCCGGCTTGCAGGTCGTCAATTACCTCGCGCGCGACACCCTCGGCGTCGCCCCAGGCATCGCCTTGCGTGCCTCCTTCGCCCTCAACCCGCCCCGCGCCGAGGAGGGCAAGAACCTCGTCGTGTCCGCCGACGTCACCGACGATGTCCAGGTGCGCAACGTCGAATTCTATCTCGACGGCGCCCGTGCCGGCACCGACGGGAATTACCCGTTCGAATTCCGCTTCACGGCGCCCACGATCTCCGCGGGGCGGACGTCATTCACCCTGCGCGCCCGGGCCACCGACACGGGCGGCAACGAGACTTGGACGCCCCTGCTCACCGTCCAACTCGCCCCCGATGGCACCCCGCCTCGGGTCAAACGCGTGACCCCACTCGGCGGCGGGAGGGTCGTCGATACCCTGACCGCCTATTTCAGCGAACCCGTGG
This sequence comes from Verrucomicrobiota bacterium, assembly GCA_038325245.1. Classification (GTDB taxonomy): domain Bacteria; phylum Verrucomicrobiota; class Verrucomicrobiia; order Limisphaerales; family CAIMTB01; genus CAIMTB01. The sequence continues at coordinate 1,224 of JBBQIU010000153.1, read as the reverse complement.
CCCCGTCCTCCTTGTCGGGAACGGGTTTCCGGCTGTTCAGCTATGGGCCGGATGGGGAACCCAATACGGCCGATGACGCCCCGGTGTCCGGCACGCCCTCGGTCCGCCCGGACGTCAACGCCGCCCTCTTCAGCCCCAATTCCCCGCTGCCCGACGGACGCTATTACGCCATCCTCGGCACTGCCGTCACCGACCTCAGCGGCAACGGCCTCGTTGAGCCGTTCTCGTGGCACTTCCGTGTCGGCAACGCGGTGTTCTGGACGCGGCCCTCGGATGGAATCTGGCAGGATCCGGCCAATTGGAGCACCGGCCTCGTGCCCGGACCGGCCGACAATGTCGTCATCGATGTCTTTCCCGGAAATGTCATCGTGTCCGCCACGGGACCGGCGACCGCCGCCACCCTCCTCGTTGGCGATACGCTGCGCCTCGACGGCGCCGCCATCACCAATGCCGCTATCGCCCTCCTCGGCGACGGTCGACTGCAGTTCTCCAGCCGGAGCGACAATTTCCTCGATCGTGTCACCGTGGATGGCGACTTGGATCTCACCGGGGCGAACAGCCGCGTGCGCATCCGCAACGGACTCACCCTCAACTTCGGGAAGGTCCGGCTGAACAACAACAGCGCGATCGGCTTTGAGGGTAACCAAACCTTCGCCGGCGAGATCCTGTTCGAGGGCGACACCGGCTTCGTCGGCATTGAGGGCAACACCACCCTCACCCTGGCCCCGAGCTCCCTTGTCCATGGGAAGACCGGCCGTTTCGGCCAGGCCCTCATCGTCGGCCGCACCTCGGTCCTCAACAACCAAGGCACCCTCCGTGCCCACCTCGCCGCGGGAACGATCACCGTCAATCCAACCACCATCACCCAGACGGGTACCGTGGAGAGCCTCGGTGGCGGCACCGTCGCCATCGCGGCCACCACGTGGACCCAGGACGGAACGCTCATAACGGGCCCCGGGGCCATTCAACTCGGCGGAACGGTCACCCTCGGCGCCTTCAGCACGCTCCAGGCCAACGGTGGAACCTTTTCCCTCACAGGCCTTCTCGACCTCGCGGGCAGCACTCTTGCCCTCAACGCCACCACCGGCCCCCTCCTGCTCAATGGCGGCACCCTCCGCAATGGCACCGTCACTGAAGACGCAGCCAACGGACTCCGCTTCACCTCCAGTAGTCAAAATTTCCTCGAAGAGCTCACACTGGATGGTGACCTCAACCTCACGGAAG
>JBBQIU010000152.1:0-6742 GCA_038325245.1 Verrucomicrobiota bacterium | reverse complement strand
GGGGCTCCGGGAATAACATCGGCTGGTCGATCGGCACCCAGGCGGACGGACGTCTCGAATGGAACTACCGGCGCACCGGTGTCGACGGTCTCACCCGCAAAGACCTCGACCTCGCCGGCCAGACGCTGAACGAGAACCAATGGCGCCACGTCGTCGTCTCCTGGGACATCGCCGGCAATGCCGTCAGCTATGTCGACGGAGTCGCCGTCAACACCACCGTCATCTCCCCCGGCACAGGGAGCCTTAATGACGCAGCCCTCGCCCTGAACATTGGCCAGGACGGCACCGGCGCCTATACCGATGGCGAATGGGACGGCCTCATCGACGACTTCGCCATCTGGGGGAGGGCTCTCACCGCTGCGGAAGTCAACACCCTCTACGCCTACGGCGTCTTCGGTGACAGCTTCCTGGCGCCCCCGGTCACCACCGACCTCGCCGTCCACCTCAAGTTCGACGGCAATTATACCGACGCCTCTGGCAACAACCGCAACGGCGCGGCCGTTGGCACTCCCGAACTCACCACTGGCCTCATCGGCTCCGGCGCCGTCCGCGTCACCAACAACCGCACCGAGAGCAGCTACAACTTCGTCACCCTCGGCGCCAACGACGCCCTCAACTTCGGCGAAACGAAGCCCTTCACCGTCGCCTTCTGGCAGAAGACCGCGCGCCTCGCTGGCGACCCCTCCGTGGTCGGCAACAAGAGCTGGGCCTCCGGCAACAATGTCGGCTGGCTCATCGGCACCCAGGGCGACGGCCGCCTCGAGTGGAACTACCGCCGCACCGGCGTGGACGGATTGACCCGCAAGGACCTCGACTTCGCCGGCCAGAATCTCAATGAGGACGCATGGCACCATGTCGTCGTCACCTGGGACATTGGCGGCAATGCCGTCAGCTACGTCGACGGGATCGAGGTCAACACCACCGCGATCTCGCCGGGAACCGGCACCCTCAACGACCCCGCCCTCGCCCTGAACATCGGCCAGGACGGCACCGGGGCCTATGCCGATGGCGAATGGGACGGCCTCATCGACGACTTCGCCATCTGGGAACGCACCCTCTCCCGCCGTGAAGTCGCCACCATCTACGGCCAGGGCCGCATTGGCACCAGCCTGGATGGCTCCGGCGGCGCCGTCCGCCCCACCCTCACTGTCGCACGCGGCGCCGGCACGATCGTCATCACATGGACCGCCTCCGGCCGCCTCCAGACCGCCGCTGCGGTTTCCGGCCCCTGGACTGACGTCCCTGGCGCCACGACCAGCCCCGCCACCGTCTCCAGTACGACCGGGTCCGGTTACTATCGCGTCGCCCAATAGTCACTCGATCTGCCGAACCGGTCTGCTACCCTGATCGCGGTTCGGTGCTAGGATCCACGCAGGCGGCCGGGTTCCCAAGCCCGGCCGCCCTCTTGAAAACAGAACGAAAACCAACGCACCACCCTCACTCCCCTGAACCGATCGTGATGAATCCCCATTCGTACCACCGTCCCGACCGAACCCGTGGCTTCACCCTTATCGAACTACTCGTCGTGATCGCCATTATCGCGATCCTCGCTTCGATGCTCCTCCCCGCACTCGCCAAGGCCAAAGAAAAGGGCCGCCAGACGAAGTGCATCAACAATCTCAAACAGATCGGCCTCGCGACGACCATGTACGCCGAGGACAACAACGAGGTCTTCCACAACACCGGCACGGACGCCCCCAACCACGGACAGTGGACCCTGACCCCCAATAGCACCACCCTGCTGCGCGCCAATGATCAGCTCGCGTATTGGGGCATCGCCTATTCCCAGTATATCGCGACCGCGGGCAGCAACTGGAACTGGCAGGGCGCCCAAACCATGTTCCGCTGCCCCAGCGCCAAACACGTCGACGAATGGCGCGAAGAGGGAAAACGCTTCCCCGCCGAGTACTGGCTCAATTCCTCCATCGGCATCAACGCCTTCGTCATCAAGGGTCCCGACGGCGTCGGACCCCGGAAACTCACGAGCTTCGTCTCCCCAACCACCACGATCTTTGCTCAGGACGCCGCAGAGCAGAAGATGGAAGGTTCCGACGACAGCCTCGGCCTCTTCCCCGGCCAATCCGAGTGCCTCAGTCAGTGGAAGTACGGCCTCGCCAGTCTCTACCCCGGCATCAAGATGGAATTCGAGTGGTACCGCCACAATCAGCGCTGCAACACCATCTGGCTCCCCGGCAACGTCTCCAGTATTCGCTACTCAAAGCGAGGCTATGACTACCGTTGGTACACAGGCGAACAACCCCTCGAAAACCCCAAGCTCTGATGAAACTCATCCTCTCCGCCTGCGCCCTCGGCGCCGTTCTCCTCGTCTCTGGCTGCAGCAAGGAACAGGCCGCGCCTGAAATCAGCACCGCCGACATCGTCGCCGGCGCCCCCGAAGCCTTCAAGGGCGCCCCCGCCGACGTCCAATCCCTCGCCGCAGAGATCGTCGCGGCCATCAACAGCCAGGACTTCCCCACCGCCTGGGGCAAGCTCCAGATCCTCAACGACACCCCCAACCTCTCCGATCCCCAAAAGGAATTCGTCGCCGCCAGCATCGCCAGCGTCGGCGCCGAGGTGAACAAGGCCGAGGAAGCTGGAAACGAGGCCGCCCAGGAAGCCCTCAATTTCCATCGCGCCAACAAGTAACCGAAAATGACGCCGCGACGCCGAACGTCCACGCGTCCATCCCTTTCGTCGCCGGATGGCGGCGGATTCTGGAGTCGGGGGTAGGGTGCTTAACCGTGTGTCACTCCGCCCCCGACTCTACGCTTTAACCGTCCCGATTCCCCATGCGCCCTCCGCTTCCGTCGTCCCACGATAAAGTCCTCTACACCCCTGGCCCACTCACCACGAGCCTCGCGGTCAAGCAAGCCATGCTCCACGACGCCGGCTCCTGGCATTGGGAGTTCAATGACCTCGTCCGGTCCATCCGGGATCGCGTCCTCGCGCTCGCCAGCCTCTCCACCGCCGCCGGCTGGGAATGCATCCCCCTCCAGGGCAGCGGAACCTTCGGCGTCGAAGCCGTCCTCGCCTCCGTCGTTCCGCCGCACGGCAAGGTCATCGTCCTCGCCAATGGCGCCTACGGCGAACGCGCCGTCGCGATGCTCCAGCACCAGCGCGCGCCCCACGTCGTCCTCCGCTCCTCCGAAGACACCCCTCCCGATCCTGCCGACCTGGATCGCGCCCTCGCCGCGGATCCCGCCATCTCCCACGTCGTCGCCATCCACTGCGAAACAACCACCGGCCTCCTCAACCCCATCGAATCCCTCGGCGCGGTCGTCCACCGCCACCAGCGCGTCTACATCGTCGACGCCATGAGCAGCTTCGGGGCCATCCCCATCGACTTCGACGCCTGCCACATCGACTACCTCATCTCCTCCGCCAACAAGTGCCTCGAGGGCGTCCCCGGCTTCTCATTCGTCATCGGGCGCCGCGCTCATCTCGAATCCACCGCCGGATGGGCCCGAAGCCTCAGTCTCGACCTCCTGGGCCAGCTCAAGGGCTTCGATAAGAACGGGCAGTTTCGCTACACACCGCCAACCCATTCCTTCCTCGCCTTCGATCAGGCCCTTCGAGAACTCGAACTCGAAGGCGGGCCCGCCGGACGCGCCAACCGTTACCGCCGAAACCACGAGGTGCTCCTCGCCGGCATGCGCCGTATCGGTTTCCGCTCCTACCTCCCGCACGCCGCCCAGAGCTACATCATCACGTCGTTCCTCTTTCCTCCGGATCCCGGCTTCACCTTCGACGCCTTCTACCGTCGGCTCAGCGAAAAGGGACACATCATCTATCCCGGAAAAATCAGCCAGGCCGACACGTTCCGAATCGGTTCCATCGGCCGCATCTTCGAAGCCGACGTTTGTTCCCTCCTCGGCGCGGTCGCTGAAACCGTCGCCGACATGGGCCTCCAACAGCTCGCACCCGCCCCTTGAAATCTGAGTTCCCTTTCCTCCCCCAGATGCCTTCTTCATTCACCGTCAACGACCGCACCTACACCCCCCCCGCCCGCCCCGTCGTCGGCATTTGCCTCGATGGTTCCGCGGATGAATACCTCGACGCCGCCCTCGTCCACGGCCGGATGCCGAACCTTGCCCGCATCGCCCTGACCGGCCACCGCGGCTTCGCGCGCGGCGCCATGCCGACTTTCACCAACGTCAACAACTCCTCCATCGTCACGGGCGTCCCACCCGCCATCCACGGCATCGGCGGCAATTTCTTCTTCGACACCTCCTCCGGCCAGGAGGTGATGATGAACTCCGCGTCCTTCCTGCGCGCCGACACCCTCTTCCCTGCCGCGCAGACCGCCGGCCGCAAGGTCGCCGTCATCACCGCCAAGGAAAAACTCCGCGACATCTTCGCCCACCGCCTCATCGCCGTCGGCGGCATCGCCTTCTCCTCGGAGAAGGCTGGCCTCGCCCGCCCGGAATCCCACGGCATCGGCGGCGTCGAAGCCCTTGCCGGCCCCACGCCCGCCATCTACTCCGGAGACGCCTCCCTCTATGTCCTCCGCGCCGGCGTGGCGCTCCTTCAGCGCGGCCTCGCCGACTTCCTCTACCTCAGCACCACCGACTTCATGCAGCACAAGTTCGCCCCCGACGCCCCGGAGGCGGTCGCGTTCTACGCCGGTATCGACGACGCCCTCGGCCGGTTGCTCGACCTCGGCGCCGTGGTCGGCATCACCGCGGACCACGGCATGAACGCGAAGCAAAACGCGGATGGCTCGCCCAAGGTCCTCTACCTCGAAACACTTCTCGAAGCCCAGTTCGGCCCCGGCTTCCGCGTCATCCTTCCCATCACCGATCCCTACGTCGTCCATCATGGTGCCCTGGGGAGTTTCGCACAGGTCCACCTCCCGACCACGCCGCGTCCGGACGTCACGCCCGCGGCGGTCGTCCAGTGGCTCATGAGCCTCCCCGGTGTCACCGAGGCCCTCGAACGCGACACCGCCGCGCGCCTGATGCAACTCCCACCCGATCGCATGGGTGACCTCGTCGTCTGCTCCGCACGCGACGTGGTCCTCGGCCGCACCACCGCCTACCACGACCTCAAGGTTCTCGAGGGCGGCCTCCGGTCCCATGGCGGGCGCTACGAGGAAATGGTCCCCTTCGTCTTCTCCCACCCTCTCCGCCCGGATTACGCGCGCCGCGCCGCCGCCGATGTCCGGAACTTCGATCTCTTCGACTTCTGCTGCAACGGCACCACCGCCCAGTGACCCATGAAGACGGCGTCGCGACTCTTCCTCGCCTCCCTGCTCCTCGTGGGCGTCGTCTCCTTTCTCCTCATTCGCCAATCCCTCCCGCCACGGCAGGACTCGCACGATCGGCCTTCCTCACTCCTTCTCTATTGCGCCGCGGGATTGAAGGCCCCGGTCACCGAAGCCGTCGCGGACTACGAGCGTCGGTTCGGCGTCCGGATCGAAATCCAATACGGCGGCTCCGGCACGCTCCTCAGCAACCTCCGAGTCGCCCAACGGGGCGATGTCTTCCTGGCCGCCGACGCCGACTACCTCGCGATCGCGAGGTCCAATCATCTCGTCGCAGAGATCCTACCCGTGGCGACTATGGCGCCCGTCATCGCCGTCCGGCAGGGCAATCCCAAGTCCATTCAATCGCTTGAGGATCTCCAGCGGGCCGACGTGAGCCTGGCCCTCGCCAACCCCGACGCCGCCGCCATCGGTCGCGTCACGAAGTCCACCCTTGAACGCGCCGGCCTGTGGAATGCCCTCTCCGCCCACGCCAAGGTTTTCAAACCCACCGTCAACGACATCGCCAACGACGTGAAGCTCGGGGCCGTGGATGCCGGCATCGTTTGGGACACCACCGTGCGCCAATACCCGGAGCTTTCAGCCGTCACAACGTCCCAACTCTCCAACGAGCCCACCCACATCAGTCTCGGCATCCTCCGGTCGACCTCCCAACCCCGCGCCGCCCTTCACTTCGCCCGCTTCATCGCCGCCCGCGATGGCGGCCTGACCCACTTCAGCAAAGCCGGGTATCAGGTGGTTGAAGGCGATGACTGGAATCCCAGCCCCGAAGTCATCCTCTATAGCGGCGGCGTCAATCGAATTGCCATCGAGGACACCCTCCGGCAGTTCGAGGAACGCGAGGGAGTTCGCATCACCCGCGTCTACAACGGCTGCGGCATCCTCACGGCCCAGATCCGCGCCGGGCAACGCCCTGACGCCTACTTCGCCTGCGACGTCTCCTTCATGACCAACGTCCAGCAGCACTTCCAAAACCCCGTCGAACTCGCCGAGACGCGAATGGTCATCCTCACCCGTCAGGGCAACCCCGCGAACATCCGGACACTCGCCGACCTCGCCGCACCCAACCTCCGGGTCGGCGTCGCCAACGAGGAACAAAGTGCCCTCGGGGCCCTCACGGTCCGGCTCCTTCGCCGTCTCCGCCTCGAAGACGCCATCCGCCCCAACATCGCCGTCCAGACCCCAACCGCCGACCTCCTCGTCAACCAATTGCGCGCGGGCGCCCTTGACGCCGCCATTGTCTACGAGGCCAATACCAGCCAGGTCCGGGACGCCCTTCACATGGTTCCCATCGAGGTCCCCGATGCCCTCGCCATCCAGCCCTATGCCGTCGGCCGCTCCTCCCGCAACGCCTACCTCATGTCCCGACTGCTCGAATTCCTCAGATCCGCGGAATCCCGCAGTCGGTTCGTAAACTCCGGCTTTGCCTGGCGCGATCGGACGCCGCCCCCCGCGCCATGATCCGCACCCGATCCGAGG
>JBBQIU010000151.1:0-6756 GCA_038325245.1 Verrucomicrobiota bacterium | reverse complement strand
TGTCGAGGATGCGGCCCACGGACGCATCAATTTCGCCGATGACTTCCCCGTAGAGGCCCGCGCGCGAGCGTCGCTTGCGGACGTCGCTGACGAAGAGCGGCACATGGGGCATGGAGTGGGCGAGGTAGAGGAAGAAGGGCTGGTCGCGATGGCGTTCAATGAATCGAACGGCGCGTTCGGCGTAGCGGGTGGTAAGGGTCTTTTGGTCGTCGGGGTCGACGTCGGGATCAACGATGGTTTCGCCGTCGTAGAGCGGCAGGTCCGGATACGAACCTCGACTGGCCTCGGGATGGTGGGGCCACATGTCCTTCGAGTAGGGGAGTCCGAACCATTCGTCGAAGCCGTGACGCGTCGGCAGGAAAGGGGGGTGATGTCCGAGGTGCCACTTCCCAACGGCGCCGGTGGCGTAGCCCCGCGCCTTGAGCACCTCGGCAATGGTGCGTTCGTCGGGATTCAATCCGTGGCGGGCGCCGGGTCCGAGGGCGCCCGCGATGCCGATCCGGTTCGGATAGCAGCCGGTCAGGAGCGCGGCGCGGGAGGCGGAACAGACCGCCTGGGCGACGTAGAAGTCGGTGAAGCGGACGCCTTCGCGAGCGAGGCGATCGATGTTGGGCGTGCGGATTTGGCGGGCGCCGAAGCAAGCGACGTCAGCGTACCCGAGGTCATCGCAGAACACGACGATGATATTGGGCGGGCGCGGATTCCTGACCTCCGCTTTGGGGTGAAGGCCCTGCGCATGGGCCATGAACAGGGGTGGGCTTTGCGGGCGCGACAGCGTTTGGAGTGCGGCGACGAAGTCGCCGCTTTGGCTTTGAGGTGGAGCCGAATTAAAAGCGGTGCCGGGACGGCACCGCAGTCCAGACGCTTCGCCTCCGCCTGCGTGAGTGGGGTGATCCGTCCCAGACGGTTCATGGGAGGCGGTGACCTGAAAGCAGGCAATCGCTAACGCAAAGCCGGGGAGCAAGGCGCGGGAAAATGGCATCTGCCGATGACACCGGAATCGGAGGACGCGCGCAACCGTCCGGGTTGGAGTGTCAGAGTTGAGCCAGGCATTCCTCGGCGCGGCCGGGGCGGATCCAGTGGACGTCTTCGGGTTTTGGATTATCCGGGGGGCGTGATTGGACGACGAACGTCAGCAGGGGAAGACCCAGGGTTCGGAGGCGTTCATGGAGGTGGCGCCGTGGTTCGTCCCAGGCAAGGAGGACGAGGATGCATCCGCTGAGCTGGCCGGCATGGCGGAGCACGAGATTTTCCAGGGCTTGAAAATCGCCGGTGGGTTGGAGCGAGACGCCGGCCAGGATCTGAAGCATTTGCTCGTTGTGCGCCAGTCCACGGCCCGCGGTAAACGTGTAGGCGCGATCGCCGACGAACATGAGGTCCAGCAGGGAATCATGTTCGTCGACGGTGAAGGCGAACGATGCAGCGAGGGATACGGCATCCTCGAACGGATCCGCGGCCACGCCGCCGCCGCAGGTGTCGAGCAGGAGGGCGTGCCGGACAAAGAACTCCTCTTGGTATTCCCTGACGACGGCGCGTTGGGTCCGTGCCCAGCCGGCCCAATGGATTCGGCGCAAGGCGTCGCCGGGACGGTATTCGCGGACGGACAGGAACTCTTCCGATTCCCCGACGGAGCCGGCCATGGCGACTCCGCCGGTATGCAGACGCCGTCCCTCACCTGGGAGCGTGAACGGGGGGAGTTGGAAGCGGCGCGGGTAGACGACCAGCGAGGCTGGCTTCTCCTCGACGATGGCGTGGCGGCGGATGAGTCCGAAGGGATCGCTCCTCGCGAGGTGCGCCTGGGTAAGGGTCAGCCGTCCGCGGCGGAGCGGCGTCAGGGTGCTGGTGATCTCGATCATGGCGCCCGGGGCGACGTCGGGAATGGGCACGGGCAGGGGGCGGACGCGGACGTTGCGCTTGGCGAGCCAGGACCAGCGGTAGGCGCGGTAACGGCGATCGAACCAATTGCGCCGTTCTTCGCCGGGTTCGGCCATCTGGACGAATTCCTCGACGGTGGGTTGGGAATTCCCAATGCCTTCCCAGAAGTCGAGTCCGCGCTGCCACCGACGGCCGCGGTTATGAAGGCGGATGCGGTACGGGAAGGGGGTGCCCACGGAGGCGTTGGTGGGAAGGAGACGTTCCAGGCTGAAGCAGCGCGCGGGCTTCCGCAGCCAAAGGACGGAACTGAGGAGCACGCAGAAGAGCAGCCCAAAGAGTTCGTGCGCCATGGTGAGCGACACGTCGTTGAAGGCGCCCGCGGCGAGCATCGCCCAGAAGAGCAGGGCACCGGTCGGCGTGACGTGGCGGACGAACCATTGTCGGATCGCGTTGATCTGCCGGTAGCTCGTGTGCAATCGGCGGTCGAAGCGGCTGACCGGGTTGGACGGCTCCGGTTCCATGGCGTCACCGGTCAGCGCGGGGCGGTGATGCGTCCGAGAAGGCCATCGACCAGACCCTCGGGTGTGGTTCCTCCGAACCGGGCCTGGGGGTCGATGACCAGCCGGTGGGCGATGACGGAATTCGCGAGTTCCGCGACGTGCTCTGGCAGGACGAAGGGGCGGCCATCGAAGAGGGCGAGGGCCTGGGAGGCCTTCATAAGGGCCACCGAGGCGCGCGGACTTGCGCCGAGTTGGACGCCTTCAAGGGTTCGGGTCCCCTGCACGATCGCGACGATATAGTGCAGCAGTTCCTCGCTGATCCGGACCTTCCGCACCGCCGCCCGCAGAAGGCGGACCTCGTCAGGCGCCACGCAGGCGCGGACGGCCTCGATGGGATGACCTTCGATCTGGCTGGAAAGGATGGCGACTTCCTCCGACGCGGGCACGTACCCGAGGCCAAAGCGCATCATGAACCGGTCCATCTGCGCCTCCGGAAGGGGGTAGGTGCCGCGGAATTCGACCGGGTTCTGGGTGGCGATGACAAAGAACAGGTCCGAGAGCGGGCGCCGCTGGCCTTCGACGCTGACCTGGGCCTCCGCCATGGCTTCCAGGAGCGCGGACTGGGTTCGGGGCGACGCCCGGTTGATCTCGTCGGCGAGCAGGATGTCGGTGAAGACGGGGCCTTCGCGGAACTCGAAGGTTTGGTCCCGTTGATTGAAGACTGAGACGCCCACGATGTCCGTCGGCATGAGGTCGGGCGTGAACTGAATTCGGTTGAAACGGGAGGCGATGGATAGGGCGATGGTCTTGGCGAGGGTGGTCTTTCCGGTACCGGGAAAGTCGTCGAGGAGGACGTGTCCGCCCGCGGCGAAGGCGGCGAGCAGGCGGCGGATGGCGGTGTCCTGACCGCGAAGGACACCCCGGATGTTCGACGAGAGCTTTTGAAAGATCGCCGCGGCTTGGGCGGCATCGACAGACATGGGCGGGACGATGCGTGCGGAACGGCGTGGGGGCAAGCCGGCGAGGGCCGGTGCGCGCTTCGAGTCTTCATGCGGGGAAAACAAGGGTATCGCGCGAAGGCGCGAAGTTCGCGAAGGGGAGAAATTGAGGCTGAGACTTTGGAACCTGATCGGCAGACGGCGAAGGGGCCCCTGAATCCCGCCTGAGTCGTACGGGCGGGAAGACCTTTAGCCGCCGGCGACGATGCGGACAATCTCAAGGCGGTCGCCAGAGTTCAGTGTCCGGTGTGCGAACTCGGAAGGGGCGACAGCTTCCCCGTTATGTTCCACGACGACCGAACGGGGAAGGAGGCTCTGGGCGACGAGGAATTGCTCGAGGGTCGTGGGCAGGGGAAGGGGGATCCGCTGGCCATTGGCGACGACGTGGGGCTGGGGATGGGGCGGGTTCATCAGGTCCTGGACACGGCGCGGTTGCAGGGCGCCGCGGCATTCGGGGATTTGGGCACGTTCCAACAGGGACGCCAACGCGGGAGTGGGGCGGAGGATCGAATCGACAGCCGCGCGGGGTTCGAAGAGAACTGCTCCGGACTCGAACGTAACCCATATTCATGTGCCAAACATCATCCCCACTCCCCGGTACAATCGGCTGGCATGACCTGACCGTCCCCGACGCCGTCGCCATCCGCGATTTCTATTCGGCCGTTGTCGGATGGCAGTTCGAAGGGGTCGACATGGAGGGGTATCAGGACTTCGCGATGGCGGCGCCTTCGGGAGGCGGTCCCGTGGCCGGGATTTGCCACGCACGCGGGTCCAATGCGTCGATCCCGCCGCAGTGGCTCATGTACATCCACGTCGCCGACCTGGAGGCGAGTCTGGCGGAATGCGGGCAGCGTGGAGGGGCGGTACTGGCGGGGCCGACCGACCTTGGGGGCGGACGTTTTGCGGTCATCCGTGATCCGGCGGGCGCGGTGGCGGCGTTATTCCAGGTGCCGCCGGCAAGTTGAAGTTAAGACAGAATTTCCATGGGGCACGGATCGCGATGGTTTTGGGCAATCTTTTTGGGAGTAACACTGACGGCGGTGGCACTGGGGATCCGTCGTTTCGTGGCGCCGCGGATTGTTGGGCGGGCGGTGTCCCCGAGGGGAGTCGAGATGTGCGTCATTCAGAAGTTCAACTGGAGCGGAGAGCCGTTCACGACGAGTTTTGTGTACAAGCGTCCCGGTACGAACTGGGCGTGGTGTTACTACGATCACCAGGATTGGCATTGGGGCAGCAGCCCCGTGGTGGTGGACACGAACCGCGGCGTGGCGATTTTTTACCGCGACGGTCGCCCCGAGATCGGTTTTGAATGGGAGGCAGGGATCTACCGGCGCGGTGCCGGCGTGGGAGCCACGGGAGGTATTCCTGACTCGCCGTCTTACATGGCGCCGGATTGGACACCGCGAGGGGCGGGTTTCCGCTGATGACGAATCGTTATTATCAGGAAGGGGAGGGACGGGCGGAAGGGGTTCGGGACCTCTTCGCCGCGGTAGCGCCTCGTTATGACCTCATCAACGATCTCCAGAGCTTCGGCATGCACCGGCTCTGGAAGCGTCGGTTGGTTCGGCTCGCGGAGGTTCAGGCCGGGGAGTTTGCGCTCGATCTTTGCTGCGGCACCGGGGACATCGCTTTCGCGCTGGCACGGAAAGGGGCGAAGGTCAGCGCGGTGGATTTCAGCGAAGCCATGCTGGATGTCGCTCGGTGCCGTTCCGGGTCCGATCGGACGGGGAACGTGTCCTTCGAACAAGGCGACGCCCTGGGCCTGCGCTTCGGGGAATCATCCTTCGACCTGGTGACGATCGGCTACGGATTGCGCAATCTGCGCAACATTGACGACGGCCTCCGTGAGATGGCCCGGATCACGCGGCCCAGAGGGCGGTTGATGATCCTCGATTTCGCGTTTCCGGCGAATCCGGTTCTGAAGGCGGCGTACGTCCTGCATCTGAGGACCGTGGTTCCCTTGCTCGGCCGGCTATTTTGCGGCGACGCCGACACCCACTCCTACATCCTGGAATCGCTTCGTCGCTACCCAGGCCCGTCCGAGATTGGACGGCGCATGGAGGCGGCGGGATGGGAGGACGTGCGCTGGTGGAACGTACTGGGTGGCGTGATGACGCTGCACCGCGGGTTGCGGGTTAGAACCCGACCGCCGGACGGCGGCCCTGCTTGACGACTTCCTTTTCGCTTTCCCAGACGGCGAGTCCGCGGTTGTCAGTGAGCGACAACTGAAAGGTGTAGGCCGCCTGTCGGTAGTTTCCGGCGCGGGTGTAGGTCTCGATAATCTTCCCGGAAAGGCTGAAGTCAGGCGGGCGCGGGGATGGCTGCGTCAGGCCAAGATCCTTCCACTCTTGGGCGATCTCCCGGGCCAGTTCGTCCTCGGCGCTGCCTCCGGGACCGCGGGTGGTCATGGTGAGGGCCTTGCCGCTCTTGTTGAGAGCAACGCGGATCTTCTTGGTGAGGAGGTCGGTGTCGACTTGCTGGCTCGTGCTGTTGATGACGTGGCTGACGACCATAACCGCGGGGGGTGTCGGGACCTTGTCGAGGACGGCTGACCCGAGGAGGTCGGTGATGGCGGATTCGGCGGCCATGGACCAGTCCTGAATGTTGATCTGGTCGAGGGTCACCATGACGCGGCCTCCCTTGGGATCCACGTATTGGGCGGGGCGGGTGCAACCCGACAGGGTGATGCCGAGGGCGGCGGTGGCGGCAAGGGTCGTGGCTCGAAGGATGCGATTCATGGGAGAACGGGGTGGGGGTGGTCAGTGATCAGTGGTCAGTGGGTCGTGCGCGATGGGCCCTGGGCGGGCTTCGCATTGGATTCGACAGGCTGTGGGGACAGGCATCGTGAAAATGCTTGGGTCTAATTCTTACGGAGGGCCGGGATCCCGCTGCGGGTGCTTTCCTGGAGAGACAGACGGAAGTCCTTCACGTTGGGGTTGGGGGCCACGGAGGTGAGGACGAGGATCTGGCCGCCTTCGAGTTGCTGGCTGATCATGGTGGTGGTGGGCGTGTTGACGGGGAAGCCCTGGCCGTCGAACCAGTCAAAGCGGTAGTTGAACCGGAACGATTTGCTCTGGGTATTCTGGACCTCGACGCCGACGCGCATGAGGGCGTCGGGGGTACTTCCCTCGATGACGTTGAGAACGTTGACCGAACGGGCCGTGGAGGAATCGCGGATGATGCGCTTGTCCTCGATGTTGCGGCGGACGTAGGTGGGATTGGCAGGTTCGACGGTATTGACCTGGTGATGGGCGGTGTTGCACCCGGCGCCCACTCCGAGCGCAATGGCGGTGAGCAGGCCGGCGGCGAGCGGGGGGATGAGAGTCACGATATTCATTTCAACCTCGATTGGATGACTTGGAGGGGGCGGTTGCCACCCACCG
>JBBQIU010000150.1:0-6814 GCA_038325245.1 Verrucomicrobiota bacterium | reverse complement strand
GATACCCTCCTGAAATATCCTGGAATTGAAACAAGGCAACTCTGTTATTCCACGGGGCGGAAGCCCAAACACCATAGTTTCGCGCCAAATCGGAACCCTTCCCAACGAGCCGAACCCACGATGAAGCCTCCTGGTTTTTCTTCACCCAGAAAGCGACGCTCAAGGAGCTGGTCATCCGCAGCTTGGGACTGTCGGACACGGTAAGTTTGTCATCAAGGCCATCGAACGAGACGGCATTGCCAATCCTTCCGGCAACCCATCGTGGACCAGGACTTAGAGTGCCGTGGTAGGCATTGATTGAAGTATCGAAGGCAATGGAGCCACTGGATTCATTGAATCTCCAGGCGGCGCGGACACTTGGCGCCGCTGAGGCTGGCACCGACCCCGCAGCCAGGGAAGATACTTCAACGGGCGTCAATGCCCGGGAGAATAAGTGCACCTCGTCCATCAAACCCTTGAGCGGAGCATAATACCCGCCATGACCAATGGTGACGGGATCTCCCGAAACAACGGGCGTTCCGGACATGGGCCCAACTCTGTCCAGCACTCCGTCGATATAAATGGAGCCATTTGCGCCATCCCAGATGCACGTCACATGATACCATTGGCCAACGGCCAAGCTGCGGTTTCCATAAAGGCTCCTGTAGTTTCCATTTACGTCCTGGGTCTGGAACATAATGACTCGATTGAATGGCAGGTTTGATGCCCACACGCCGTAGTTTCTGGCGGGAGCTCCGCCCTTCCCCACGAGCCTCACCCAGGTCGGCGCGTCCTCGTCCTTCTTCACCTGGAAAGCGATCGTAAACGCGCTCGTCATCCTCAACCCTGGCGCATCCGCGACGGTGACCTGATCACCCACACCGTCGAAATGGAGGGCATTTCCATACGGACTGGCTTCCCATTGAGGGCCGTTGCTCAACATGCCGTTCAGACCATTCGGGCCACTGTCCCGACTCACGGCGCCTCCAGATTCGTCCAAACGCCAGTTCGCGATCTCTGCCAGGGACGCGTTATTTGTAGGTGCCGTTCCAATCATCAAGTTGCGTATCTCCGCCCCGCTCAGGGGGCGATTGAGCATGCCAACCTCGTCCAATACCCCGGAAAAGGGCAGATAATACCCGGCGTAGCCGAGCGTGAGCGGTTCATCCGACAGGACGGGCGTTCCAGGCATCGACATGGAACGGTCCAATTCCCCATCCACGTAGATCGCTCCTTTCGCGCCATCCCACACGCACGCCAGATGATACCACCGGCCAACGGCCAGGTTTCGCGTCCCGTAAAGGGTTCGATAGACCCCGGCCGTGTCCTGAATCTGAAACATGGCCACGCTCCCGAAAAATGGAGGCGAAGCCCATACGCCATAGTTCCGAGCCGATGGCCCCCCCTTCCCTGCAAGCCTCACCCAAGCCGACAGCTCGGCGTCCTTCCGCAACCAAAATCCGATGGTGAATCCGTTCGTCATCCTTAGCCCAGGTCCATCCGGAATCGTCACCAAATCATTCACCCCATCAAATCTCAGGCCATTCCCGGAGTGAGATGCCACCCGCACCGGCCCGTTCACGAGCGTCCCATGATTTCCCGCCGCGGAGCCATCCACCACCACCGTTCCGCCCAACTCGTCGAAGGCCCACTTGCCCACCCAACCACCCGCCAACATCGCCGGCGCCGGATAATGAAATCCGATATCCACCATGGTGTCCGCCTCTGGCTGGAAATCCGAACGAACCGTGAACGGCGACAAACCTGCTGCCGGCGCGGTGCGGCTTCCCGTATTGATCAATGCCGCCAGGCTCGTGGCACCACCTTTAGTCGGATACGCATACCTCCCCAGCGGTCCGCCCGCGTAGTCCATGACGAGCCCGGTGCGGCTATTCAAACCAAACGTCGGCAGCCCCGCACGAAACCCATTGTGCGAAAGCGTCCCGCTCAAGCCCGTCACCAGGAGCGCCGCCGGATCAAACAGGTTGTCCCGAATCGTCCATGGCGAGTCACCCCGACTATTCGATAGGGTGAGGTCGCCGCTTCGAAACAGGTTGTTGTGCAGCGTCAGACCCACCGGGTGAAACCCCGGCGACGCCGATTGTGACACCGATATGGACATGTCCTCGAACAGTGTGTTCGTCCACGCCAACGCTATCCCGGGCACGCCGCCCGCCAGATCCAGGCTCAACCCCCGAAGTTGCGAATGCGTCGACCGGAGGATGTAACCGGTGAGGCTGCCTGTCTTCACCCAACGACGCCGCGCCGCCGAACCCGAAGGCATCCACGCTTCCGTGAACACCCAACGGACGTCCGGCACCGGCGCCCCACCCCCGGGTTCGATCTCCAACAAACCGAACTCGCCCGTCGGGTTCGCCCACGGCGACGTCGTCTGTTCCTGCACCAAACTGTAGTACGCAATCACGGCCGGCTTCGACGCGGTGCCCAGCGATTCGAAAACATCTCCGACGCCAAGGACCACACCGCTGCTGCCGTACAGCCCCAGTGCCACACCGTCCGTCATGCGGAGAGCACCTATTCCAGGCGCCAGACCGCCCGCCGCGTAGTCCAGTGGCGCGTAGTGATACCCGATGTCCGGCACGTCAATGTCCCTTCGCGCGCGCATCACCAGGTTGGTCAGTTCACTCATGCCCGTCGTCAAAACCAGCGGCGCATCCGTCGTCAACCGCGCCAGATCGCGGGCGAGCCCGGTGTCGATTCCCGCCACCCCCGAGTTCCGAAGCGGGCTGCCCGTCGGCAGGTAGAAGCTTCCCGCCCCAACCGCCTCGAACAGCCCCGTCGCCGACGCCACCTGCCAATTGCCGCTTCCCGAATAGCTCTGTACCGAGTAAACCGCGGCCAGGATGCTGTTGGTCAGTGCGAGGCTTCCCCCATTCAGAAGGCTCGGGAACTGGTGAATCGTTAGATGCTCCCCTCGAAACGGCGTCGCGGCACCCGAAAACACTCCCCCCGTCGTCTTCCCTCCGTGAATCAGCACGTTCCGCAGCCGGATCGGGTAGGTCGCAGTGCTCACCACCGGAAACCGGCAGTTAACAAACTGACAGTGCTGAACCAGGTTGTCGGGATTGTACCCCTGGAAGAACAACCCTTCGAACCCGTGCTTGAATTTCAGGTGTTCGAGTACCACGGGGATCCCGACGTCCTGGATCCGGAGTATCCTGGATCCGAAATCCGCTGCAGGATTCGGCGTCCCCGGGACGATCGTCTCACCGACGGTATTGTCGTTGTCGGCGGTGAAGACCGCCGGGCGGTAGGGTTGGGTCCGACACACAATCGGTCCGTAAACGGTTACCCCGGTGGCAGTCGCTCCATTCACCGGAAACTTCACCACGGTGCCCCCTTCGATCGTGGTCGTTCCACCAAACGAGCAGTTGTCGGTGACGTAATACGTGTTCGTGGACGCGAACGTGAAGTTCATCGATCCCGTGGTCAGCGTCGCCCAATCCACCACGAGTCCCGGCTCGGCAGGCCGGGGAACCAGCGCCAGCGCCAAGCCGCCTTCCAATGCCGAGCGCACCGCCACCGGCCTTCGGAGCGCCGCCCAGTCCGCCCCGGTCGCCGACCTTGGTGATCCATCCCAACGTCCGGCTCCACCCTGCGCCAGCAAAGCCCGGGAACGCATTGCCTCGTTACGCACCTCCGACGGCTCGCGACCTGCCCATCGTGTTCCTTGATCCCTCAAAGCCTCCCGCCGCGCCGCCGTTCCCGGCAGGTCCAAGAGCTCGTCGAACAGTTCCACGTACCCCACGGATTCGATCAACAAGGTCCTTCCATCGTCGGCTTCGACCCATCGCTTTCCAACGGGCGCGAATGACTCCGGCCTGGCCTGGGCCGCCTCGCGCGCCGACCACGCAAACGCCCGCCCTTCCCCGATCCGGTTCCAACCGAAATCCAACCCTTCGTCGATCCAGTCCGGTTCCGCCACACCGTCGCGGAGATTCGGATCCTCCAGCGACGCCAGCATCCGCTCCGCCTTCCTTGGGGCCGGCGGATCGAAGAACTCGGTCACCACCTCCAACCGCGTCGTCTCCGGTATCAAACCGAAGTCCGCCGGCGACGGAGGAACCTCCCTCAGCACAACGTCCGCCTCCACGCCACGTTTCCAATAGGTGTAGACCAAGTCCGCGCGGACATCATCGAAGACGTCGCGGTAGATGATCTGGTTCGGCGGGAGCAACTCCCCGCGCGAGTCGCGCACTGTTGCCAGAATAACCGTGCCACCCGTGGCCGCGTCGAAGTACCGCAGGGCGAGCACGGAACTCCTCAACCGGACCCCTCCGTGGACTTCGATGTCCAGCGACCCGGCGGGATCGTTGGCGTTGGAGGAAAAAATCGCCCGGTGCTGACCGTGCAAAGCCACGGCCCCGCCCCCCGTGAGTTCAATTTCTTCCCGCGCCTCCTTCCATTCCGCCGCCGCCGTATCCCAGTAATTCAGGCCGTCCTCGAGTTGAATCCACGTGTTCGTCGTCCACCCGCCGAACGCCGCTCGACCCGTTTCAACCCGTCGAACCACATTGTGATGAGCCCCGCGCTCCAGGATTTCGATCCCCTGCGCCGCGGCCACGGCGTCCCACGACAGGAGCAACATCCCCACCCAAACGACGCATGAACACGAACGGAGGCGCATGAAGGACTGTGTCCCCGACCCAGAGAAATTTCCAGTCAACCTTCCGTGTCAGTCGACCCGGACCCGGTAGTACCGCGCTCCCACGGAACCACATGCGGGGTCTTTCAGGACCATCACATTCTCGGCGCTCGACGCGCTCGCCACCACGGTCCAGACCCGCAGATCGACCGAAGATTCGAGGGTATGCACGCGTCCCGCCTCTCCCCGGATTTCGATGGCGCATTCCCCGGCTCCTCCCACCCATCGCAGGCGCGGCGGTTCGATCGATGGCGCCGCCTCCGGCAAATCCAGGTTGTCGATCCACACCGCATCCAGTGACCCCCCAAAACTCGGGTCCCTGGAATACCGCCACTCCAGGCGATTCCGCCCCGCCGCCACGTTGAACCCGTACGTCTGCCACCCGTTCACTCCCGACCATTGTTCGCGCAGTTCCCCATTCACCAGGAATTCCAGGAAGTCCCAGCCCGCCTCGCTCTCCGTTCGGAAATCAAAGCTCCCGCCCCCGGCCGGCGTCTCCATTTCCAATCGCAGGATGCTCACCCCGCCGTTCGTCACCGATCCCGAGCGGGCCGACCAGGTCCCGGTCGACGCCGAATCCTGCGTTGCCCTCCACGGAGCGTCGCCCTCCCCTACCGTCCGCCAGGGCACCGCCTCCAAACCTCCACTCTCAAACGTCTCCAAATAGTCCCGCGGCCGAAAGCGAGCCGCCAACACCTGGTTGCGATCCATCGTCAGCGCGAAGGGATTGTCCGCCGACACCACCGTCCCTTCCCATCGGGCAAACTCAAACCCGTGATCTGGCACCGCATTCAGCGTCACGACCGTGTTCGTCGGGAATCGACCGCCGCCCGGTATCACCACCCCCCCGGGCGCCGGTTCAATCGTCAGCGTGTAATGCGTCGGCAGGCGGTCGTCATCGACAAGGGTCACGTCCAAGACGGACTGGGACCCGAGTTCCACCCCTCCCACGGGGTCCGACAGGACCATCTGGAATCCCTCCATGCCCTCCACCCGGTCGTCGTTCACGATCCCAATCGCGATTTCGATCGTGGCCACGCCCGGCGCAAAAACGACCTCCTCGGAGAGACCCACATAATCCTCCCCGTCCATGGCGCTCCTGCTTTGCGTGCTGACACGCACCCGCGACTCGCCCGCTGTGGGACCGGATCGACGAAGGGTCATTCGGGCGGGGCCCTCGTTCTCCGCGACATCCATGCGAACCAGGTCCCACGCGATGGCCGCCTCGTTGTCCGCAATCACGAGAACCGCCGTCCCCTGGCGCCCGATCTCGGCGCCCACCGCATCGAACAACGTCAGGGTCACCCCTTCACTTCCCTCCGCGAGCGCGTCGTCGCGGATCCCGACCCGGAACGTGCCCAGGGTCTGTCCCGCGATAAAAACCAGCTCCCCCGTCGCCCCGTCGTAGTCCAGACCCGCCTCCGCCGTGATGTTCTGCGTCCGATATACGACCCGCGCCTCACCCTTCGCCGACCCCGTCCGCCGTACCTGGATCACCGCCTCCCCGGCCGCCTCGGATACCGTCACCACCGGCTCGGCAAACTCCACAAAACCCTCCGCGAACTTCTCGTCCGCATGGATGCGCGCGACCCGCCGGCGGGGACGTCCGTTCACTTCCGTGAAATCGCCGCCCAGGAGAACCGCCCCATTCGGTTGCACGACCAGGGACCGCACCGTGCCGTTGGCGCCCGTTCCCCGGAAGAAGGTGGCATCGACCGATCCATCCGCATCCACGCGCACGAACCGGCCCGCGGGCATGTCGGCAAAGGCATCAAAGGCGCCGCCAAACAAGACCCGTCCGGCACCGTCTGCGGCGGTTGAGAAGACCGCCTCATTGGCGCCCACCCCGGGATCAAATCCGACATCAACCCCTCCTCCAGCCAACAGCCGGGCCACTCCCGCTCTCGGCAGGCCGCCAACCACCGTGAACGTGCCCACAATGTAGATCGTCCCGTCCGATGCCCGGGCGACCGCATTCACAGGGCCATTGGGCAAAAAGGATCCCGGAATCGTCCGGTCCGGCGCACCGTCCGGCCCCAGCTTCGCGAGGTGTCGAAGCCCGGACCCGGCACTGTTCTCTAACCCGCCCCCCACCCAGACCCCACCGTCGCCAGACTCCAACAACGCACGATCATCCGGCGACCCGGTCCCCCGGGGTTCGAATTCCCC
>JBBQIU010000149.1:0-6917 GCA_038325245.1 Verrucomicrobiota bacterium | reverse complement strand
GGTCCGCGCCGCCATCGACTTCCTCACAGGCCAGACCGACGAACTGGTCAATGGATTCGAAGCCGAAATGAAAAAGGCGTCCGCCAACCTCGACTTCGAAAAAGCCGCCCAACTCCGCGACGCCATCGCCGACCTCAAACGCACCACCCAGAAAACAGAAAAATTCGAGCGCATTCCCTACAAACTTCCCGTCGCCATCAACCCCGAGGCCGACCTGCGCGAACTCGCCCGCATCCTCGCCCTCCCCGCCCCACCCGCCCGCATCGAAGGCTTCGATATCTCCAACATCAGCGGGACCTTCATGGTCTCCTCCCTCGTCAGCTTCTGGCACGCCCGCCCCGACCGCGCCAACTACCGCCGCTTCAAGATGAAGTCCGTCACCCAGCAGGACGACTTCGCCTGCATGGCGGAAACCATCCGCCGTCGCTACTCCCGTCTTCTCCGCGAAATCGGCGGGGAACGGCCCTCCCCCGAATCACGCGAGGAAGGCGGACACGCCAGTCCCGAAGCCCTTCAACGCGCCGCCGATGACATCAGCGCCGCCTTCCACGATCGCCCCTTCCGCCACGACACAGACACCGCCGGTGTCACGGCCAGGCCCCCGCGCCGCGCCGACTCTCACCGCCCCCCTCCCGCCTCGGCTCCCGCCAAAGACTCTGGCCCCGACTCCGACCCCGATCCAGACCCCAGTCCCGAACTCGCCGCCCCGTGGGTCCCCAAACCGCCCGCCCGCCCGCGGCTCCCCGACCTGATCCTCATCGACGGCGGCAAGGGCCAATTGAACGCCGCCTGTGCCGAACTCGCCAAACTCGGCCTGACCCACATTCCCGTCATCGGCCTCGCCAAGGAATTTGAGGAGATCCATCGACCCGGCCATAAGGAACCCCTGCGCCTCGGCCTCGACAGCCCCGCCGTCAAACTGCTCCAACGCGTCCGCGACGAGGCACACCGCTTCGCCAACACCTTCAACGCCCAGCTTCGCCTCCGGAAAATCAGTGAAAGTCTGCTCGACGAATTCCCCGGCATCGGCGGCACCCGAAAACAGGCCCTCCTCAAACGCTTCGGCTCCGTCCAACGCCTCAAGATCGCCTCCGTCGCGGAGATCGCCGAAGTGCCCGGCTTCGGCGGCGCCATGGCCGAAAAGCTGAAAGAATTCCTCGTCGCACGCACGGCTCCCACGGATCCCGGCTAGCTCCAGGGGGGCGCCGCACGCGCACGGTGTGGAAACAGTTCCTACGAGGTCGATATCGGCGCGCCTGTGAAGTTCGAGGAGATCGCCATCTTTCCCCGCCAGGACGGCTGCTGCGCCGAACGCCTCGCCAACTTCCGAGTCTCGGACGAACCCCGCGTTCATCCTCCAGGAAACACCGACTCCGTCGGTCCCGGCTTCCTGGACGAACGTGCCGAATTCCCCCGCAAGCCCGGCCACCCTGACTACGTCTGACGGTCCCAAGTTCTCCCCATGAACGGAAGCCGCCCTGGAGGGTTCCGCTCCGTCGGAACCTTTTGAACTCCAGCTCCAACCCGATCCCCGGCGCCGACGGAGCGGCGCCCTCCATCGCACGGTTCATGGCCGCAATGCGTGTCCAATTCTTGGAAAACGTTGCTACCCATGAATCCAAACCTTCGCCATGGGATTGCGGACAGTCTTGTCCGCAATCCCAACACCGCCGCGCAAATGACGGGGAACCCACCGACACCTCGGAGATGCACCGCTCCCATGCCCCCCTCGAATCTCCGCTGTCGCATGCCCCCGTTCCCTGCCACCTTCTCGCCGAAAATGGCCCCAAAGTATCTGATCCCCCTCGTCGCGTGCCTCCTTGCTGGCGCGATTTCCCTCCCGGGCCAATCAGGTGTTGAGGGACGTCCGCTGCCCACCTACTTGGACTGGCGCGCCGCGTGCCGCGATCTGCCATCCAATAGAACCCTCGGCGATCGCCTACCACCCCGCGACAAACTCCCACTCCGAGGCTATGCCGACTTCGCGGACGTGCTCGATCCGTTCCTGGACCTCTGTCGAACCGGCGCCCTCGCGCAGGCCCAAACCTGGCTGAACTCCCCGCCGGATCCGGGAACCTTCTTCAACCTCGACGCAGGGTACTACCTCCAACCCACCACCCCGTTCCAACCCTTCGCCCAGCGGGCAATTGTCCCCCCCGGCACGCGGGTGTTTCTCCACGGCGACCTCCACGGTGACCTCCATTCGCTGCTCGCCTTCCTCGATGTGCTGAATCGCTCCGGCCAGCTCGATGGCTTCCGCGTCGCCAAACCGGAGGTCCGACTCGTGTTCCTCGGGGACTACACCGATCGCGGCCGGTATGGCATCGAAGTGCTTTATACGCTTCTCCGACTGAAACTCGCCAACCCGGACCGCGTGCTCCTCGTACGCGGCAATCACGAGGACGTGAACCTCGTTGCGCGCTACGGATTCCTTGCCGAAATCGGCGCGAAATATGGACGCGAATTCGATGTCCGACGCGTGGTCCGTCTCTACGACTTCCTTCCCGCCGTTCTCTACCTCGTCTCGGGCACTAATGTCGTTCAATGCAACCACGGCGGTCTTGAACCCGGCTATGATCCCCGACCGCTCCTCTCCGCCCTCCCAGACGCGTCCTTTCACCTTCTCGGCCCGATGAATCAACGACGCTTGCTCACCACCCAGCGGGAATGGCTTGCCCGACTTCCCGCGACCGCCCGCAAAGCCCTCGAATCGAATCTGGCTGATTTCCAACCCCAAAGCCCCACGTCCCCAACCGTCCTCGGCTTCATGTGGAACGACTTCACCGTCCTGCCGACGGACCCTCAGTTCGCCGTGGATCCCGGCCGCGCCTTTGTTTACGGCAATGAAAGCACCCGCCTTCTCCTCGACATGTCCCAGACCCCCAACCACCGCATTCGCGCCATCTTCCGCGGGCACCAACATTCGTCGGAGCTCAATCCCGTGATGCGCCGGTTGATCGCCAGCCGGGGAATCTACCGCCACTGGCAAACCCAGGATCAGGGCCGCCTCCTCAACGCCCCTCCCGATGGGTTGCGAACCGTTCTGGAATCGGGCCCGGAACGCGCCATCCCCGACGGCTCGGTCTGGACGTTCAACGTCTCTCCCGACAGCGCTTACGGTGCCGGCTGCGGCTTCACGTTCGCCACCGCCGGCGAACTGGTCACCGCAGCGAACTGGGATGACTGGCGGCTGCGCGTGCTGAATTTCACCGTGGCTCCCTGATCACAATGCCTTGGTCGCGCATCCCAGCGTCGCGGCTCCGGTCAACTTCGACACTTTTCCCACACCACCTCCAGGCCCCGACGGCGGATCCACTGCTCCAACTCCGACACGTCAATCAGGTCGCCCGACACCGCCAACATCGAGCGGATGTCGCGAATGTGCTTCTCCGACCCGCCCTCGCGGAAGAACTCGAGCTTCCGAACGATCACGTACTCCGGCGGGGCGACTCTCACCCTCACGGCGCCTACCGTGTATTCGCGCATCCGGCGGAATGCCCAGACGTGTAGTTCATCCCGCCCGGCCACATAGACATCCGCCTTCAACCCGGAATCCGCATGGATAATGTTGAAGTGGCCACGCTGCTCCCTCCTCATCTCGACTTGGATTACATCTGCCGGCGGAAGGTAAAACTCGGGGGGAGAAAACGCTTGGGCGAGTCCCTCCAAGGACTCAAGCCTCAGGAAAACGACCAGATCGATGTCGTGAGTCACCCTTGGCTCGCCGTAAAGCATCGCCGCAACGCTTCCGCTCACGATATACCGCACCCTTAACCGCTCGAGCGGGCCGACGAACAGGTCGAATAGGTCAGGGCCGGGCATGCAGGAACACGCGGCGTACCTCGTTGCTCAATTGGGCGTCCGTCCACTCCGGATGGACCTGCCTCATGAACGCAGTCTTGTGGTCCCGAACGGTCCAGTAGAGGCGTTTCGCCGCCTCCCAGCGCTGAGCCGGCGTCATCCGCCGATAAATGGCGATCTGTTCGGGGCTCGGTTGTTCGTCCGGCAGCACGACCCCACACTCCGCCCATCCGCTCAGCCGATCAAGCCCCGCGCCTTCGCCAGGGCTTCGTCCAATTTCGACGCATCCTTGCCGCCGCCACGCGCGAAGTCCGGCTTCCCGCCCCCCTTCCCGCCCACGATCGGCGCGATCGCCTGGATGATCTTTCCCGCCTGAACCTTCGCCGTGTACTCCGACGAAACGCTCGCCATCACCTCCACACCCCCTCCCGAACTTCCCAGGACGACAACGCCTTTGAACGACCCCCGCAACGCCTCGATCACCGCCATCGTCGCGTCGGCATCCAATCCCCCGAGATTCTCCACGATCGCCGGAACCCCCTGGATCGTCGCGGCCTGACCGATCATGGACTTCGCGCGCCCCGCCGCCTCGCGTTGCCCGGCCGCCTTGAGGGACTTCTCCAATTCCTTCTGGTGCGCCAGCAATGCCTCCACCTTCTTCTCCAACTCTCCCAGCGGCGCGTTCAACTTCGCCCCCAGCGACCGGATCAGTTCGCGATCGCACCGCATCGCGTCGAACGCCGTCAACCCCGCCACCGCTTCGATCCGCCGCACGCCCGCCGCGATCGCGTTCTCGCCCACGAGCCGGAACAGCCCGATCTCACCCGTCGCCCGCGCGTGGGTGCCACCGCACAGTTCCATGCTATAGCCGTCCATCCCCCCCGACTTCCCGCCAATCTGAACCACGCGCACGATGTCGCCGTACTTGTCTCCGAAGAACTGCATCACGTCCGCACGCGCCTTCACGTCCGCGTACGCCGCTTCTGTCCAGCTCACGAGGGCATTCTCA
This sequence comes from Verrucomicrobiota bacterium, assembly GCA_038325245.1. Taxonomy (GTDB): domain Bacteria; phylum Verrucomicrobiota; class Verrucomicrobiia; order Limisphaerales; family CAIMTB01; genus CAIMTB01. The sequence goes on along the minus strand of JBBQIU010000149.1, from coordinate 2,107 downwards.
ACGATCCGCTCGTTCACCAACCGCTCGATGTCCGACACCTGCGACGCCGTCAGCGCCGCGCTGTTGAAGTCGAACGTCAGCTTGTCCGGTCCCACGAACGAGCCCTTCTGCGAGGCCTCCTCGCTCACCACCTCGTGCAACGCCCAGTGCAACAGATGCGTCACCGTGTGATGCCGCTGGATCGCCCCGCGCCTCGCGCGATCCACGCTCAGCGTCACCGTCGAATCCACCGCCGGCGCCTCGCCGCCGTCGATGAAGTGCAACCAGGTATTCCCGCTCTTCTGCGTGTTGACCACACGCCACAATTGCCCGCCGCCGCTCAGTTCGCCCATGTCCCCCACCTGCCCGCCCATCTCCGCGTAACAGGTCGACGCATCCAACACCACGGCGGTCTTGTCCTTCAACTCCACCACCTCGAGCACCTTCGAGGTCGTCTCAAGATCGTCGTACCCGATGAACCGCGTCGGCGTCTGGGTCTCGATCTGGGAGAGCTCGATGACTTGCTTCTTCTGCGCGGCGCGCGCCCGGGCTCGCTGAGCTTCCATCAACTCGTGGAACCTCTTCACGTCGACCGTCAAACCCCGCTCCCGCGCCATCAACTCCGTCAGGTCCAGGGGGAAGCCCTGCTCGTCGTAGAGGCGGAACGCGAAGGAACCCGAAATGCTCCGACCCGCCTTCGCCTCGTCATCGAACAGCACAATCCCCCGGTCCAACGTCTTGTTGAACGCCTCTTCCTCCCGCTTCAACACCTCCGGCACGGGCGCCTGACGCGTCCGAAGCTCCGTAAATACCTCGCCGAACGTCACCGCCACCACGTCCACCAGCTTGAAAAAAAACGGCTCCCGGAACCCCAGGCTCCGGCCGTACCGTACCGCCCGCCGAAGGATTCGCCGCAGCACGTAGTTCCGGTCCGTGTTCCCAGGCTGGATCCCGTCCGCCACCGCGAAACTCAACGTGCGGATATGATCGCCGATCACCCGGAATGCGACGTCTATCTTCTCCTGCTCCGAGTCCCCCGTGCTGCCTGCCACGGGAAGCGTCGAACCGTACCGCTTACCACTCAGCTTCTCCAATTCGTCAAAGATCGGCCGGAAGACGTCCGTCTCGTAGTTCGAGACGCGGGCGTGCGCGAAGTCCGTGAATCCCCTGGTCCCCTGGATGATCGAAGCGACCCGCTCGAAGCCCATGCCGGTGTCGACGTGCTTCGCCGGCAGCGGGGAGAAGGTGCCGTCGGGGTTCGCGTTGAACTGGATAAACACGAGATTCCAGATCTCGATGCATTCCGCCGACCCCTTGTTCACCAGCGCCCCCCGCGTGTCGCCCGCCGGAGTGAGGTCGACATGAAGCTCGGAGCACGGGCCGCATGGCCCCGTGTCGCCCATCATCCAGAAATTGTCCTTCTTCCCGCCGTGAACGATGTGGACCGCCGGGTCAACACCGGCGCCGCGGAAGTGTACCGCCCAAAGGTCCCACGCTTCCTGATCGAAGTCGGACGGGTCGCCCTTGGCCCTGTCCGGGCTGTAGACCGTCGCGTAGAGGCGATTCTTGGGAAACTTCCAGATCTCCGTGATCAATTCCCACGCCCAGTCAATCGCCTCCTTCTTGAAGTAATCGCCGAAGGACCAGTTGCCGAGCATCTCAAAGAACGTGTGGTGGTAGGTGTCCAGCCCGACATCATCGAGATCGTTGTGCTTGCCCCCCGCCCGGATGCACTTCTGCGTGTCCGCCGCCCGGGTGTCCAGCGAGGGCACCGCTCCCGCCCACTTCGAGACGTCGGCCTTCCGTTCCGCCAGGAAGATCGGGACGAACTGGTTCATCCCCGCGTTGGTGAACAGCAGGTTCGGGCTGTCCGGCATCAAGCTCGAACTCGGCACGATCGTGTGCTGCTTCGACCGGAAGAAATCGAGAAAGCTCTGTCGGATCTGGACGGACGTCATCAATTGCATGGTCGTGGCCCCCAGTTCCGTTCGGTCCCGGGCAATCCCGAAACCGGGGAAAAAGGGCCCGGAATCCTGCCCAACTACCGGTTCCAAGGCGAGGGCGAGTTTCAAATTCTGTAGCGGAGACACCCCTGTCTGCCGTGCCGCCGACTGCCAGTCGGCCAACC
>JBBQIU010000148.1:0-6922 GCA_038325245.1 Verrucomicrobiota bacterium | reverse complement strand
GTCGACGAAGACGATCTGGCTGCCGGAATGGCAGAGGACGCCGTGGACGGGGTGCCGGGTGGTTTGGGGTTTTGGAGTGACGATGGAGACTTTGGCGCCGACGAGGGCGTTGATGAGGCTGGATTTTCCGACATTGGTGCGCCCGATCAGGGCGACGAGGCCGGCGCGGGTCGGGGGTGCATGAGGCTCGGGTGAGGGCGGCGGCGCGTAGCTGGCGAGTTCGGGTTCAGGCGGTCGCGCGGAGCGGCGTGGGGCGGAGGGCCCGGGGTGCCGACGGGTTTTGACGCGTTTGGGGTGGGAAGACATCAGGCTTTGAGGACGCGGGTCAGGGACCATGGTTCGCGGTAGATTCGATCCCGCCAGGCATTGTCTCCATGGCCATTGACGAAGGATTCCGATTTGGGATCCCACTCGAGGCGCTGGCGGTTCCAGTACGCTAGGTTGGCGAGGTGGCAGACGGTGACAGTTCGGGCGCCGACTTCAACGTCGCAGACCGGTCGTTTACGGGTGGCGATGCACTGGAGCCAATCGCCGATGTGATCGTTGCTTTCGTATAGTTGGGTCTTGAGCTCGGCGAGGGGAGTTTCGACGAGGGATTCGGGGGTCGACTCGAACTTTCCACGGTTCACGTGAATACGTCCGGCGGTTCCGGTGAAGGTGATGCCGTTTCCGGGCTTGTGGACCATGGGAACGCCGTTGGCGTAGCGGAACCGGACACCGCTTTGGGCATTCGGTTCCTCCGGAGGGATGATTTCGACGGGGCCGCTTTCGTCCATGCCGAGCGCCCACTGGGCGATGTCGAAGTGATGGGCGCCCCAGTCGGTGATCATGCCACCCCCGTATTCGCGGTAACTGCGCCAGTTCGGAAAGTGGGTGTGGACGCCGCGCGGGCTGAGTTCGGCGTTGTATTCCCGCCAGGGGGCGGGTCCGAGCCATAGGCTCCAATCGAGTCCGGGTTCGACGGGTTGGGCGGGCAGATCGCACCAGCGTCCGGGGCCGCCGATGCCGATCTCGATTTCCTTGATTTCGCCGAGCAGGCCATTGCGGACGAGTTGGCAGGCGCGGCGAAACTCGCGGGACGAACGCTGCATGCTGCCGACTTGGAACACGCGACGGTGCTTGCGGACGGCCTTCACCAACTCGCGCGCTTCATGGATGGTCTGGGTGAGGGGCTTTTCGCAATAGATATCCTTCCCGGCTTTGGCGGCGAGGATTCCGATCAAGGCGTGCCAGTGATCGGGGGTGGCGATCACGACGGCGTCGATGTCGCGGCGGGCGAGGAGATCCCTGAAATCCGCGTACGCCTCGCAGATTCTGGGCGACGTGGTGCCGACGGTCTTGGCGTAGTGTTGGTGGATGACGTTGCGGGCGTGGTCCCGGCGGTTGGAATCGACGTCACAGACGGCGGTGACGACGACGTTGGGCCGATTCAAGCAATTGCCGAGGAGATAGCGTCCCTGGGTGCCATTGCCGATGAATCCGAGGTTGATCCTTTCGGATGGGGGTGTCCGGGCGCCGAGCGCGTGGAAAGGGAGGAGGGAGGGGATGCCTGCGGCGAGGGCGGTTCGACGGAGGAAACCGCGGCGATTCAGGGAAGCATTCATGGCAGGGGAGGGATTGGTGACGGGGCGGATGCTGGCAGTGTCGAGGAGGATCGACAACGGTGAACGCAGCCTTGGACCCCGGGGGGGCGCCTCCGCTGGTGAACATCGGGCTGCCGAGAAAGGGTAGTTCAAGAGTGAGAATGCTTATTGGCTTGTCGTTCCGAACTGGGGTAGATTCCCGACCGTGTTGTTCGTGTCGTACTGTCGAATCAAGAGGGTTATATTGCTTTGGAGGAACATGTTACGTTGGTTTCGTCTGGTGCTTTTTCCCTGCGCCCTGGCATGGGCGGGGGTGTCCGTGGCGGGAGGGGAAACATGGGCTCTCCCCGGCCGGCATATTCCTGCAATCGACGGAGCGAGGCGGTTGCAGATGAGCCCGGCGGGGGATGTCTTGTTCGTGGGGGGGGCCAGGGCGGGGCAACTCATTCGTGGATGGCAGGGTTCCGCATTGCAGGTGCGGGTGATCCGTGTGCGTGAAGGTGTGGAGGGGGGAGCGGGCGGTTCGGCTTTTTCAGGGGATGGCAAGAAGCTCTACTGGGCGGAGGGCGATTTGGGGATCGTCTCGATCTTCTCGACGGAGAGTGGACAGCGTGTAGGTGAGCTTCGGGTGGGGCAAATCGGGGAGGGAGTACGTCGGGCGCCGGGGCGATTCGGGGAAATGGCGATGCGCGCCGACGGCGGAGTACTTTTTGTGATGGACCCGGCGAATCACCGGGTTCTCGGGGTGGAACCGGAGGGGGGGCGCGTACTAGGGACAATGACGACGGGGCGGTTGGGGACGGTCCTGATGGCATCGGGGGGGCAACTCTTCGGAACGGAGTCGGAGTGGGGGTCGGTGGGGGCGGGAGGGACGCTTTGGGCGGCGGACGTGGAGGTGGCCGAGAGGCCGGTGGTGACCGAGCGTTGGGAAGCGCATCGAATTTGGGAAGTCCTTGGAGCGGGGGCTCAGAAGGGCCAGAAGTTCGCCGCTGACGATTTTGTAGCGGATGCGAAGTCTCTTTATGCGGTCCGGACCGATGCGAACGCGGTGGTGCGAATCGATTTGAGGTCTCGAAGGGTGGCGGCCTGGCGGGTGATGACGGGGACGGGCGAAGGGGGAGCGGCAGTGGGGACCGGGCCGAGGGGTCTCGCGCTGGCTCCTGGGGGAGACCGACTGTATGTGGCGGAGGCGGGCCTGAACGCGATTGGTGTCCTGGACGGGCGGTCGTTGGCGCCGTTGGGACACGTGGCGACGCCTGGTTATCCGTTTCGGGTGGTGGTGTCGCCGGACGGAGCCCGTCTGGCGTGTCTCAGCCTGGAAGGACTGCCGGTGATCGGCGGAGCGGCCGAGGATGCCGAAGGGGTGGTTGAAAACAGTGTTTCGGCCCGACCGGTGGTGACGGTGCTGGAAGTACCGTCCGCGGGGGAAATGGCAGCGGGGAGCCAGCGGGTTCTGGCGCGCGCCGGGGTCGTGGCCATGAATTCCAGAGGGGCAACTCATCCGATACCGGATACGGGGAACCAGTCAGGAACGGGGTCCGTGACGAACGGGAATGGGGCCTCAACTCGCCCGCTGGCGCCGATGCTATTACCGATCGAGGTTTTGGGCGCGGGAGGTACGAGGGAGGAGGCGCGATTGACGCTGACGGGATTGGAGGCTTTGAAGGCCCGAACGCTGTGTCTGACCGTTCACGGGGTGCAATATGAGGACAAGGCGAAGGTCACGATCAATGGTCGGCACACGGTCTCGATCAACAACCAGACGGTGCGGGTGATGGGCAACGCGAAGCGCTACGGAGGAATCGGGGGCGGGTATCACACGGTTCCGATGGAGTTGGATCTGCCGAAGGGCGTGTTGCAGGAGGGCGAGAACCTCCTGGTCTTTGAGTACACACGAAAGGGCAGCTATGCGGTCAGCGGATTTCAATTGCCGGAAAACCGGATCGATGACGCGTCCTCGGGATTCCGTGTCGTTCGGATCAACCTGCAGGAAAAGTCTGGGAAAGTTCTCCTGGGTGCGGAGCGATTCGTGGACGACGATCCGCGGATGTGGGGGCCGCCCGAGGTGGCCGTGGATCTGGCGCAAGCGATCCACGAGGGCGAGTTGCTCTGGCGGGGACTGAGGTCGGACGGAACCCCATTCAGGCTGAAGAACTCCTCGGAAATCGGACTTACGCCGCCGGAGATGAAGGCGACGTGTGCCGACTGTCATGTGCAGGACGGGCGGGATCTCAAGTACTACAACTACTCGAACCGATCGATCATCACCCGTTCGATGATTCACGGGCTGACCGAGGAGGAGGGGCGATGGATCGCGGCCTACATACGAACGCTTTCGGGGGCACCGGTGGTTCCGCAGGCGAGACCCTGGAACCCACCGTTTCAGCCGGGACCGGGTCTAGATTCGCGGCCTGTGTATGAATGGGCGGCCGGTGCGGGGATCGACGCCGTGCTGGAAGATCCGGTTGAGACGTTCAACGGAATCTTCCCGGGAGCCTACCGGAAGAATGAGATCGGCGAGGCGGTGTGGGACCTGACAAAAATCACGACCGACCCGATCCAACCGCGCGCATCGCTTTCGATCCGGGAAGTGCGTGTTGCGATGCAGTTGATGGACTGGAACCACTGGCTTCCGAAGGTCCATCCCATGGATGGGTACGCCGACGTGATGGAGACCAACGCGACACTGCGGGCGCAGATCGATGGGTACCAGAAGGCCTACGACAATATTGTGACGTTCATCCGCACACCCTCCGGATTGACGAACTATGGCGTGGTGCAGTCGTTCAGTCGATCGGCCCAGGCGGCGATGTCCATGGCACGCAGTTCCTATCCGTTCAACCGGGTGAATCACACACTGAAGGAGGCGCAGCGGCGCTATCCGTTCATGCTGCTTCCTCTGGTGAAGGGGTGGGAGATCTACATGGAGTTCGGTTTCGGAGATCGGATGGCGCAATTGACGTGTGGTCCGAGGGCGGACGAGCGTTCGTGGAGGCTGGGAATGGCCCCTTTCGGAGCGTCGCCGAATATTGCCGGCCTGCTGGATACTCGGGAGGAGGGGGTGCCTTATGAGCCAAGGAATGGTCATGGGATCGGGAACAACAAGGCGGTCACGTTCAACTACATTTCCTCGGCCTGGTACCATCTCCAGTTGATCCTGGACCATGGGAATCGCAACCCGGGCTGCGGGGTGAACGTGGCGGCGCCTTTCGACTGGCCGTACGTGATGGCGCACCTTTGGGACCTGCAGGGCGAGAAGTCGACGGGTGCAAGTTTGTCGATGATGCCCGTGATGTATCTCTCCCTGGCGAAGGCGCCGCAGATCTATGACACGGGGCTCGGTGTCGAATACTCCCAGAGCGGGGGCTGGCAGCCCTACATGGTGATGCCCCATTACCTGCAGGTGTACAGCTACGGAACCGATCGTTATCGGTCGATAATCTGGAAGGACATTCCCCCCGCCGCACAGGCCCGCCTGATGGAGGTGCTGTACCGCGTCTGGCTGGATAAGAACCTGGAATCGAATCCGGAACAGTACCAGGTGCCCGTGTCGGCCAGCCAACCGACTCTTCACCTTGGATTTGTGAAGCCCGGGAGAGCGATCGGCGGGGGGCCCAACGAAAGTCTCGCCGACCGGATGCACTTCGTGCTGGCCCCGAGGGCCAGCGGGTTCGACGGATCGCTCAACGGGTTTGGTGTGAGTTCGGAGCTGCAGAATGAACTGATTGATTGGGCCAAGACGATCTGGCCCATGAACGGCGATGGGACGATCGCCGGATGGGACACGTTCAGGCCGTCGGCGCAGCGTCGTTGAAGTTGATTCGTCCGGAACTCCCGGCCACCGTCGCCTCATGCACCGACGGATTTCCGGATGGATTCTTGCGCTTCTGCTGTTGGCAGTGGGCGGAATGACAGGATGGGCCTATGAAGCGCCGCGCTCTCTTTTTGTCGAGGGCTATGCGGGAGAAGTGAGCTACGCGCCGGGGGACGAGCTGACGCTCCATGTGTCGACGAGTGCGGCGAGATTCTCGGTGGAAATCGTCCGGATTGGAGGAAAGGCCGAGACGGTGTGGACATCGGAAGAGGTGGCCGGTGAGGAGCAACCGGTGCCTGAGGATGCCTCCTCGCACGGGTGTCGATGGGCGTCGACCCTCTCTTTGAGAATCCCGGCCGAATGGCGGAGTGGTTATTACCAGGTGGTATTCCGGGCCCGGGACGGCGGGGGAAAGTTCGTTCAACGCGGCGCTCGGACAGCGTCGGGTCAATGTTACTTCATTCTCCGGGCGGCGGTGCCGGGACGCACGAGCCGGGTTCTCCTCCAGCTCTCGACCCACACCTACAATGCCTACAACAACTGGGGAGGATTCAGCTTGTACGCGTACCACGGGTGGGGAGGCAACCAGGGGCGCCGCGTCTCGTACGAGCGACCGCCGGCGAGCCAGTTTTCGAACTGGGAGCAGCCGTTCGTCGAATGGGCGGAGCGCGCGGGTTATTCCCTGGAGTTCGCCGCGAATGGCGATCTCGAAGCCCGTCCCGAAATGCTGAAGGCGTACAAGCTGGTATTGAGCGTCGGTCATGACGAGTACTGGTCGGCCCCGATGCGCGACGCCCTCGAGGGATTTATCGGGGAGGGTGGCAACGTGGCTTTCCTGAGTGGCAACACTTGTTGCTGGCAAGTGCGCGCGGAGGATGGCGGAAAGACGCTGGCGTGCTGGAAGCAGAACTTTCAACAGGACCCTGTGTACGGGGCTCGAAAGGGGTATGGAACATTGTCCACGCTATGGAGCCATCAGCTCGTGGCACGGCCGGAAAACCGTTTGACGGGCGTGGGTTTTCTTTGGGGCGGATATCATCGGAGCCACGGGCAGTTGATGGAGGGGAGCGGGGCTTACACGGTCCACCGGCCCGACCACTGGCTCTTCGCCGGAACCTCGGTGGGACGCGGAGACGCGTTCGGGGGCCGGGACACGATCGTCGGTTACGAATGCGACGGCTGCGAACTGACATGGAAGGACGGCCTTCCCTACCCGACGTTCCGCGACGGAACACCCGAGTCATTTGAGATTCTCGCGTCGGCGCCGGCAAAGTGGCATCCCGACGATTGCGAATGGTATGAGGGCTGGGAGAACGGGCGAACGGGGAACGCGGTCTTGGGGGTGTACACGCGCGGGGGGACCGTGGTGACGGTCGGAAGCACGGATTGGGCGCATGGACTGCGGGGCGCGGACCCGGTGGTGGACCGGATGACGCGAAACATTCTGGAGAAGCTGGGCCGATGAGGGGTAAGCCAGAACGGTTCCGTCGTGACGCACGCGAAGGCTCGAAGGCTCGAAGGCTCG
>JBBQIU010000147.1:0-6947 GCA_038325245.1 Verrucomicrobiota bacterium | reverse complement strand
TACGGAGCGCGCCGTGCATTGAATTCATGCGCCCCCATGACCGCGTCCAACCCCAGGGCCCTCTCCCGCCGGGAGAGGGCCCTGGGGCATGATTGGGACCATGAATCGGGGTGGCTGAAAGGGGGCCATTGGAGTGTGGCCATTCCTGCGGTCTGGAATCCCAACGGGATTCCGTCCCGAAGCCCAGGGTTGGACCGCGAAGCGGGCCTACCCTGGGTCAACGGGCATCGAATTCTTAACCCCAATGGGGTTACGTCCCGGTGGCCAGGGTTGCGAATATCGGGCTACCCAATGCGGATAGGTTGAAGACCATGCCACAATCCCTATCGGGGGTGTATCTGCACCTTGTGTTTTCGACCAAGGATCGGCGCCCTTTTCTGAGAGACTGCCAACACCGTAAGGAACTGCATGCCATGCTGGGCGGTGTCTCCAAGAGGCTGGAGTGCACACCGCTTGAAGTCGGGGGAGTCGAAGACCATGTCCACCTGTTGGGGCGTTTCGGACGCACGTTCTCCCAGGCCGACTAGGTGAAGAACTGAAGCGAGTCTCTACCGTATGGTTGAAGGAGGGGCCCCCCGATTTCACCGAGTTCGCGTGGCAAAGCGGGTACGCAACCTTTTCCGTGAATGCCTCAAGACTTGATTCTGTGATCACCTACATCCGAAATCAGCCCGAGCACCATCGGAAGCTCGGATTTCAGGAGGAATTGCGGACCTTGCTCCGTCGTCATCGAGTTGAATGGGACGAGCGGTATGTCTGGGATTGAAGGGACGCAACCCCGTTGGGGTTGATGCATTGAACCTCGTTGACCCAGGGTAGGCCCGCTTCGCGGTCCAACCCTGGGCTTTGGGACGGAATCCCGTTGGGATTCCAGACCCGAAAATCGGCCAATCTCCAGCCCCTCTCCCGCTCGTGGGAGAGGGGGAAACGGGACGCTCCGGTGACTGCACGGCGAACTAGCGCAAGTAATCGAGTAGGGACTTGTTGAGAATCGAGCCGCCGCTCTGCAGGGCGGCCTGGTAGGCTGTCTGGATCTCGCTCAATCGCACGAGCGTATCAGCCAGATCCGAGTCCGCCTCCTTCGAGACGAGCGACTCAATGGAAGCAGAACGATCCTTGAGCAGGGATTGCGTTGTCTCCAGGCGGGCCTGCATGGCGCCGTTGGCTCCGATGTGAACCAGAAGATGTTCCTCGTCCACCCTCAGCTCATTGAGACTATTGGCCGACACCGCCGCCGCATCTCCGGACTCCAACCGATCCCGGAGCAAAATCAGATGCCCGAAAAGGTCCGCCCCCGATCGTGAGTCCGACATCAGTCCCCGTACCCCGGCTCCGCTCGCGTTGGCTCCAGGAATCTGGCCGCTCAACTCGAGGTTGGCGGAGACTTCGCTTAGCGCCACATCCGAGTTTCCCTCGAACACGATGCCGGTCGCTTGACCGTCCGCGTTGCGCTGCGCCACGAAGGCCGGCTGATCGGAACGGGTCCCGGCAAAGAGAAAGTCGCCCCGGTTCTGGGTATTGGACATCTGCAGCGCCTGTTCGATGAGCCCGTTCACCTCGGTGGCGTAGAGCTTCAGATCGCGTCCAGGCAGCACGCCTCCGGCAAGGGTCGCGATCTCGCCCGCGCGATCGACGATCGACCTTAATCCCCTCAGGGAGGAATACGTCGCCGTCGCCAGTTCCTGGTGTCGCGCGACGTTGTCGAGATACTGACTCACCCCGCCCGACTCGTTCTGCATGTCGAGAACGCGGCGCATGGCCGCGGGATTGTCCTCGGGCAATGTCAGCATCTGGCCCGTGGCGGCCTGGTTCTGAAGCGTGGCCTGACGCTGGGTGAGTCTGGACAGCTGTTCGCGCAGGGCGTTTGGGAAGGTGTTGGAGGTGACGCGCATGGAGGAGGGGATCGGTTGGTTTGAGAACACATTCCCGAAGCGCGGCCCCGGCTGACCTCAGCCCGGCCCCGCCCGGGACGTCGTCAGCGTTTCATGCCCATCACAATCTCGAGCATGTCGTCGATGGTCGATACCAGCCGTGCCGAGGCCTGGAACGCCCGTTGGAACCGGATCAAGTCGGTCATTTCCTCGTCAATGGACACACCGCTCACCGAGTCACGTTGGCGGGTCAGCATCTGGCTCACCACGGTTTCGTTCTCGATCTGGCCGTTCAGGGACGAAAGAGCGGAGCCGAGCCTGGAAACAGACTCGTTGTAGGATTGCCCGAAGGTCTGACCCCCGAGACCGGCCTGCGGTTGCTCGTTGAGCCGGGCGAGCGCCAGGGCGACCTGGTTGTCGCCGACCGCGCCGTTCACGCCCGAGGCCTGAACGAGGGAGGGTTGGTCGAGCAGCGTCTCATTCACGGAGATGGTCGAGGCGCTTGAGCCATTGAACAGGGTGGCGCCGGTGGTGCCAGAGAGGCCGAAGCCTGCGCCATGGATTGCGTTCACACTGTTGATCAACTCGGCGGCCAAGGTATCGAGATGCGTGCGGAGTCGGGCGACTTCACCGTCGCGGGCCCCGATCGTGCCCTCGAGCGATCCCCCGGCCAGTGTGACGGCGGTCGAGGACGTCTGCCCGCGGAGCTGCAAGCGCCCGTCCCCGGGATCGTAGACCTCGAGACTTTCAATGACTTTGCCGCCGGAGATCATGGAGAGGCCCCCGATGGTGACCTCGAGGGATCCGCTTGAACTTTCGGTGGCGGTCATGCTGGTCAGCGTGCCGAGCATCTCAAGCCGTTCCTGGCGTGCATCCCGCAGGTCGTTCGCCACACCGCCGGACGCCTCGACCCCGATGATCTGGCTGTTCAGCGAGGCGATGTCCTTGATCACCGAGTTGGCCTGGTCGACATCGGCCACAAGGGACTGGTTCAAGAGGGTGTGGACATCGTCGAGGCGACTCGCGACCTGGTTGAATTGAATCGCCACGTCTTGAGCCTCCATCATGACCGCCTGCCGTTCGGTGAGGGAGGTTGGATTGGTGGAGAGACTCTGGAACGCGGCGAACAGGCCCGTGAGGTTTTCCGCCAGTCCCTGGGCGCCGCCCACGCCGGCCGCCGCCGCCGCGCCGTCGGTGCCGCTCGCCTGCCGATCGAGCCGCTGTCCCAGGTTGGCCTGCGCGTACTGCAGAGCCCGTTGTTGGGCTGTCAGGGATCCCAGCACGCTCGATTCAGAAACGATCTGTCCGTCGAGGAGAAGGTTGCGCAGTCGCTCGATTGAGACACCGTCGACGCCGGTGCCCTGGGGTCCCAGCTCCGTCAGCATGGTGACGGACGGCTCGATGCGCAGCCGCTGCCGGGAGTAGGCGGGGTTGTTGACGTTGGCGAGGTTATGACCCGCGACCTCGGTACCGCCCCGCTGGGTGGCGAGCGACCGGGTGGCGAGATTGAGGGTGCCGAAGAGTCCTAGCATGGGCTTCTTTCGTTCCTAACCGACGGCCTCGTACAGTGGACGGAGAGTGGGGGCCCAGGTCGGACGGGTCCCATGGTCGTTATAGACCTGGTTGTCGCGAGCGGGGAAGAGTGTGGACAGGAACCGCTGCATCAGCTCGAGCGACCGGCTGAGCAGGAGGTGGTTCTGACGGGCGCGCTGCTGCACCCGAAACAGGAGCTGATTGTTCTCACGGACCAGCGCGTCCAGGAGCGGCCGGTACTCCTGCGGAAGCATGGGTATGAGATCCTCGAAGGTGAGGTCTGCGGTGCGGCCGAGACCTTCGGCCACCTGGGATCGCGCGGCCTCCCTTTGGGCCCGCGCGTGCTGGATCACGGTGGACTGGCTTTGGATCGCGGAAACCGTATCGAACAGTTCCTGGCTGGAACGTTGGGCGATCAAGTCCTGCTCCCGGTCCAGTAGGGCGAGCATCTCGCCGTACTCCTGGAGTTCATCGCGGAGCGTATCGATCAGATGCTGGAGTGTCTCAATCATGGCGGGCTCGGAAAGCGTTGTGGGAGGATCCCGGCACCGACCGAAGGTCCCCTTCGGGCACCGTCTCCTTTTCGTTCACTGTATGGGTTGGACGGGTGACCTGGATATGCAGGCTGCGAGCCAGCCCCAGGCCTCCCGATTGGGTGATGGCCTCCGCGAGCTGCGCGTTGACCATGTCCTGATACATCCCCGTCTCGGCTGACTCGCGTTCGAGGCCCGAAGAAATCACCGACTTGCGCGCCGCGCCAAGAATTTGCCGGACGAGGATGGCTTCAAACTGGCGGGAGGCCTCCGTGACCTTGTCCGCCTCCGACACGTTTGGATTGCGGGAATATTTCTCGAGGCTTTCGCCCGTGAGGTCACTGGAGACGGGCTGAATTCCGGAGAATTGGACGGAGGAAAGGTTCATATCTCGGGTTGCGTCGTGCGCGTCACCGCAGAATCAGCTCCGCCTGAAGCGCGCCCGCCTGCTTCATGGCCTGGAAGATCGACATCATGTCGCGAGGCGTGACCCCGAGAGAATTGAGGGTGGACGCCACCTTTTCGATTGTGGGCATCTCCGGAAGGGGGACCAGCTTCCCGTCCTGCTCCTCCGCGACGGTTTCGGTCCGTGGCGTGACCGCGGTCTGGCCCTGCTGGGCGAGTGGGCCGGGCTGCGACACGTCGAGGCTCGAAGCCACGGTGATCGTCAGGTTCCCGTGCGAGATGGCGCACGCGGCGATGCGGATGCGCGATGTCGCCACGATGGTTCCCGTGCGCTCGTTGATGATGATCCGGGCCGGACTGTCAGCGCTCACCTCGAGCGACTCGAGGCTGGCGATGAAATCGACCGTTGTTCCCTGGAGCCCATCCGGGATCCGCACCCGGACCGTCGTCGAATCCAGGGCCGACGCGCTGCCGGGGAAGACTCCGTTGACGACGACCGCCAGCCGGGCGGCGGAGGTGAAATCGGGTTCCCTGAGGAGAAGTTCCAGGGAGTTGTCGCGCACGACCTCCATCGGGATTTCACGTTCCACCAAAGCGCCGCCGATGATTTGTCCCGTGGTTGGGTGGTTTTTCTGCACGCTGGCGCCACCGCCGCCATCGGTCCCCGCTGCAAATCCGCCGATGGACATCGGGCCCTGCGCCACCGCATACACGCCGCCGTCGGCGCCGAGCAGGGGAGTCTGCAAGAGCACGCCGCCGAGGAGGGTTTTCGCGTCGCCCATGGACGAGATCGTGACGTCGATCCGGCTTCCCGGCTTCTTGAACGCCTGGATGTCGGCGGTCACGATCACGGCCGCGACGTTCTTCGAAGAAAGTGCGGCCGCCGGGACGTTGACGCCCTGGCGTTGGAGGAGGTTGGCGATGGCCTGGAGCGTGTAGATCGGGTTTTTGTCGCCCTCGCCATTGATGCCGACCACGAGGCCATACCCGACCAGTTGGTTGTCTCGGGCGCCGCTAATCATGGCGATGTCCTTCACCCGGGCGCTGACCGCGTGGCAGGCCAGGGCGGAGGCCAGGAAGAGAGCCATCACCAAGAGCGTTCGTGGAAGCGGCGTGTTCATTTCATTTCATTTCACTTCAACTCATGTCATCCGGCTGAAGCCTCAAAACGGCGTGACCTTGTCCCAGATCTTCGAGAACCAACCCTTGCGCTGGCTGTCAGAGACCACGCCCTTCGACAAGTACTGGATCGCGGCGTCCGCGACGTTGTAGCTCATCACCGTGTTCATGGAGGTGATGTCTTCCGTGCGCACAACCCCCCTTAACACGGCGTCGGTGGTTTCGCCGCTGAACTTGGTCTGACGGCGTCCCTCGATCACCAGACTTCCGTTGGGCAGGACCTCCGTGACGCGCACCGCGATGCGGGCCGTCAGCTTCTCGCTGTTGTTGATCGAACCCCCACCGTCGAAGCTGTTCTTCGAAGCCATCTTGATCGCCGGCATCTGGCCGCCACTGGAGAGCAGCCCGCTGGCGGCCGGACTGAAAAGGAAGGTGTTGATCGCCGCATCGAGTCCCGTGCTCTTCGCCGTCTTGGTCGTGTTCTGTTTAACCGTCGAGGCGTTCTCCTGAACCACTATGGTTAGAATGTCGCCAACGGCCCGCGCGCTCTTGTCGGCGAACATCGAGCGGGCGGTCTCGTCGCGCCACAGCGACTGAGCCCAGAGGGTGGGTGCCGTGGCCACGAGGACGGCGATCGCCAGGGGCGCCAAGGGCGCCACCGCATTACATCGGAATGAGAATCGTTTGTTCATTTTTCACCTTTCCCAACATTTCCCGCCGCGTTTGAGGATTCCGGACACGCACCACGTTCCCGGGAAGACCGTCCTCGAGTACCTCCACTTTCAGAGTGATTGTCATGGGACCGTCAAAGATCAGGGCATCGACGACGCTGCCCCGGCGGACGACCGGGCGAAGGCGTAACGAGCGGGCGAGGACAGGCTGGCCGGCGGCGACGTTCTCCTTCAGCTCAATTTCTCCTTCGCCCTCGAACGAGCCGATGCCCGCGTCGCGGAGGGTCAACACGTCCCGACGCTCCCTGGACAGGGTCGCCTCCGATAGCAACTGACCGCGTTTGAGGGCCTCTCCGGCGACGATCACATCCCGCCAGATTTTGGCGGTGGCGACGAGTTGCCAGGCGCCGAGGCGTTCCTTTTCCGACCACAGTTCGAATCGCACGATGAAGTTTGCGCTGACACCGGACGCGGGTAGATCCAGGACCTTGACGGTGAGGGGTCCATCGGCGACAGCGATGGTCGGCCAGGACCGGGTAAGGCGGAGTTCAAGTTCGCCACGGTCCTTGACATGATCCTGCTGGAGGATCGAGGTGAGCATTTCCCGGATCTCGGCCTCATCAAGGCTGCGTGTCCGCCGGGTGACCTTGGAATGGCCGGGGCCGGACCAGTTGGTCGATGCCACAGCCGGCGCGAGCGTTTGGATCCAGGCGAGCACCTGGGACCGGCTGAGCAGGGTCACCTGTCCCGCGGTGGGTGGGGGTGCGAGGAGGATATGGGGGAGCGGCGTTGCCGGCGTGGTCGTGATGACCTGG
>JBBQIU010000146.1:0-6966 GCA_038325245.1 Verrucomicrobiota bacterium | reverse complement strand
GGCTCGTTCGAACGGGACTTCCCCGCCGCCGCCGTCCAAGGAGTGGCTGACCAGGTCCTCTTTGGTGAACTCACCGCCAAGATCGATGAGGCGCTCCAGGACCTTCCCGAATCCCAAAGGTCTGCCATCCTATTGTTCCGCGAAAAGGACCTCTCCTATGAGGAGATCGCACGAGTCCTCAATGTCTCGGTCTCGGCGACCAAGTCCCTCATCCACAGGGGCCGCGAGACCCTGAAGCGCCGCCTGAAGGCCTATCTGAGCTCTGGCTCCTGGACTCCAGTCCCAACACCCGGCAGCCCGGCAACTTTTCCACCGCCCCGGTTTTGAACTCTTGTGCGATGAACGACGATCCGTTGCCCCACCTTCAGGACGTCCTGCTCCGACGCGAACTCAACGCCGGGGAAGAGCAGACCCTCGCCCTCTGGCTCGCCCAGCACCCGGAAGCACTCGCTGGATGGCCCGAGGATGTCGCCCTCTCGCGTGCCTTGCGCCGTCTGCCGGACGTGCCGGTTCCGTCCAACTTCACCTCCCAGGTTCTCGATGAAATCCGCCGGGACCACGCGATAAGCGTCCGCAAACGGGAATCCCATCCATCTCCCTGGCCACGGCTGCGACCCCGCGCCTGGATTTCTGCGGCCTCCACGGTTGCCGTCATCGCCGTTGCGTTGGGCGGTTGGGAGTGGAACGTCCGGCGCCAGCAAGCTGAGTTCAGCCACGACATTACCCAACTCCGCGCCCTGGCAGACGTGCCGCAGGAAGTTCTCGAGGACTTCGATGCCATCCAGCGGTTCGGCCAGAGTTCCCCGGCCGTCGACTTCGAACTGCTCGCCGCCCTTCAGTGATCCCCATGAAGTTTATCGCACTGCTTTCCCTTCTCGCAGTCTGGATAACCCCGTTTGCCGCCACGGGACAGCCCCCGCTTCCCGCAACCCAGGCGCTCCCGCCGCCTCCCCCGCTTCCGACGTCTCCGGTCTACACGTTCCGCCACTTACTGGCACTCCCACCCCGCGAGCGTACCCAGGCGCTCGCGTCACGCACCCAGCGCCAGCGCGAGTTCCTCGAGGGCCACCTCGCCGCCTACGAAGCCATGCCTTCCGCCCTTCGGGACGAACGCCTCCGGGCCACCGATCTCTACTGGCACCTCCAGCAACTCATCCGACGCGCCCCCAGCGAACGCACCACCCTCCTAGCCTCCGTGCCCCGCGACCTTCAACCCGTTCTGAATCTCCGCCTCGCCTTCTGGGACCAACTCCCGGCCGAAGACCGCAGCGTGCTCCTCGAAAACGAAAGCACCCTCCGTTACCTCGCCCAAATGAAGGCGTCGGTCCTTCCCCCGCTTCCTACCCATGACAACCCCCGTGCCTCCGTCGCAGCCGCCCCACCCATTCCCCTTCGTGTCCAAGCCAACCTCGACCGGTTGAACCAGCTCCCAAGCACCGATCTCGAACGGATCCAGTTGAACTGGGGCCAGTTCTTCGAGGGACCCACCCCCCGCCGCGAACGCGCCCTCCTGGAAATGTCCAACCACGAACGCCGGGAAATGGAACAGGTTCTCGATCGATTCCAACGGCTCACCCCGGAACAACGCCGTACCTGCGTCGGATCGTTCACGCGTCTCGCCGGCATGGACCCGGCGGAACGCTCGGATTTCCTCCGCCACGCCGCCCGATGGAGTGCGCTCGACCCGGCTGAGCGCCACGCGTGGCGTCAGATCGTGAACAAACTTCCCCTGCTTCCACCCCTCCCCAACCAGGCGACGGAGCCCCCTCTCCCCACCTCCCCAACCGTGCGCCGCGTTGCCAACCACGGCGCGGGTCAATGACCGCCCAACCGTTCCCCGCCTAACCTTTCCGTGTGCCCCACCCGATCCATTGCTACTCTGCCCCCGTGAAACGCTGGTGGATCATCCTCCTTGTCGTGCTGGGACTCCCGTCCCAGGCCGCGCCAGCCGACATCCCCCTCCCCTTCCCTCAGCCGCCTGCCCCTCGGACTCCTGCCGCCGTCACAAACGCCCCCCTCCCCTCCTCCACGGGATATCTCCGTTGGAACCGCGCCCAACGCCGCGTCGACGCCGATTTCCACGGCTGGCCTCTCAACAAAACCCTCGAACGGATCGCCGCCGCCACCGGCTGGTCCGTGCTCGTCGAACCGGGAATCGAATCCCGCGTCGGCGCCCGCTTCGCCGGTCGGCGTGAGCGCGAGGCCATCGCCATCCTCCTCGCCGACGTCAATTACGCCCTCCTGCTCTCCGCCAAAGGCCCGCCCCGCCTCCTCGTTTTTCAGTCCGACTCCGACCGGGCCACCCTCGACGTCAAACCCGCCGCCGATGACGCCGCCGGCGACGAAGGCGTTCTCGAACGCGAACTCATCGTCCGGCTCAAGAAAGGATCCAAGGAAGACATCCACGCCCTCGCCAAACGCCTCGGTGCTCGCGTCGCCGGCTCCATCGACAGCCTGGACGCGCACCGGCTTGTCTTCGACGACGCGGAAGCCGCCGACAACGCCCGCACAGAACTTTCCGGCGACGAGAACGTCGAAAGCGTCGAGTCCAACCACGCCATTGGTTCGCCAACCCAAATAGAACGTGCCAACGGCCTCGTTCCCGCCACCGTGAATTTAAAGGCTCGCCCGGTTCAGGATGGTTCCACCGTCGTGATCGCCCTCATCGATACCGCCGTTCCTTCCGCCGGATTGGCCCACGGCGACTTTCTTCTCCCAGGCGTCAGTGTGGCCGGGGAAGCCAAGCTCGACGCCGGGCTGGGCCACGGATCGGCGATGTTTGAAACGGTCATCCAGGGCCTCGCCATCAGTCAGAAGTCCGACGCCGGCCAATCGGTCCGGGTCCTCCCCATCGACGTCTATGGAGGCCGCACCGAAACCTCCTCCTTCCAGGTCGCGCAGGGCGTCGTCGTCGCCCTCGAACGCGGTGCCGACATCCTCAATCTCAGCCTCGCCGGCCCCACCTCGAGTTCCATTCTCCACGATGTCCTCCAACAGGCATCCCAGGCGGGCGTCATCGCCTTCGCCGCCCCTGGCAATCAGCCCACCACCAGCATCAACTACCCCGCCGCGTACCCCGAGGTCATCGCCGTCACGGCGAGTGATCGCCGAGGGGACCTCGCGGCCTACGCCAACCGGGGGAGCTTCGTCGACCTCATCGCTCCGGGCACCAGCGTCGTGCCATACCAAGGCGAATCGTATATCGTCAACGGCACTTCCGTCGCCACCGCCTACACCGCCGGCCTTGCCGCCGGTCTCTTGGCCGACACCGGAAAATCCGCCGCCGACATCGTCAAACAGCTTCAGGTCAGGATCGGCTTTACTCCACCTCAAGCGCCCTGAGCTGAGTTGGCAGTTATCAGTGGTCAGTTGCCGGTTGTTGGCTGTAAACCATCCGTCATCTGCCGCCACTGATCACCGACGTCTGATCACTGACCACTCACCCCCACCACTGCCCCCATGACCCGCCGCAAACCCTTCTGGCTCGCCTTCGCCGTCGTGGTCATCGCGATTGGCCTCTTCGCCGCCCGCATCCCGCCGCTGCCGCCCCGCGAAGCGACCCCTTCTCCCAATGGTTGCGACGATTTCCTCCAGGCCGCGACGCTCCTGCGCGGATCACTCCCGAGAAGGACCAGGGACGATTCACACGAAGCGATCGCCGCCTACGTCGCCACCAACCAGCCCGCCCTCGAACGCCTCCGCATCGGTCTCACACGCCCCTCCTTGGTCCCGTCGTACGACCTCACCAACGCCCAGAAACACCTGGATCAAATGTCCGGCTTGAAGGGATTGGGCATCCTCGTCGCTCGCGACGCGGAGCTTGCCCGGCAATCCGGGGACTGGGAACGCCTTGTCACCTCCTCAACCCAAGGCATGGAACTTGGGCTGAGAATTGCTCGGGGCGGTGTGCTCATGGACCAGATGGTGGCGACCGCGGTCGAGTCCACGGGCCGAGTGCCGCTCGAAAAGGCGGCTCCCGACCTTCCCGCTCTTCCCGCCCGCAAGGCCGCTCTCGCGCTCGCCACGCTCGAGACCCAGCGCGAGCCGTTTCAACGTGTCTTACTCTCCGAGGAGGCCTTCGTCCGCCGGAAGCTCCCGTTCACCCAGCGAATCCTCTGGCACCTCATCCTGAAGCGAATGGCCCAAGCCTCGTTCACCAGAGTCGAAGCCAAGACCACTGCTGCCGTCCTCGCCACCCGCAACCTCACCCTCAACCTCGCCGCCCGCGCATACACTCTCGATCGCGGCCAGCCTCCGCCGTCTCCCGGGTCGCTCGTCCCCGAATACCTCCCCTCTGTCCCCAATGACCCCGCGACCGACAAGCCCCTCGATCGCTTTCAAACCACCACCCCCCCGGCGGCGGAAAGCCCCGCAGACGACGCGTGACGGCACGGTTCTTAACCCCCCCATCGATTCACCCGTTCTAACGGCTTGGCATCCGCCACCCACACCGATTGACTCCTCCACGCGCGCAGCGCCCCAGGTCATGAACCGAACTTCCCTCCTCCTCTCCGCCCTCGTCGCCGTGTCCCTTACGTCGACCCCGCTGGTCGCCCAGCGCGTCGACGTCCGTGGTGTCACCCGCGCCCCGTTCAACGGCTGGTCCGATGCCCTCGTGATGGAATCCAGGGACGCTCCTGCCAGGGCTGTCCTTGTGCCCGCCGTCGGCGGCCGGGTGCTTTTCTACGGTATCCGCAATGAGAACATGCTCTGGACCAACCCCAATGCTGGCGGAAAGCTCTTCGAACCCGGCGACGCCCCGTTTGACCCCGGCGGTTTCATCTGCGCCATTGGTCCGGAGGTCGCCTCCCTTCCCGACCATCCGCTGACTCTCCTTGGCAATTACTCCTGGTCCGGAAAGAAGAAATCCCTCATCGCGCTCAAAGGGCCCGAGGACAAGGCCATCGGCGTCGAGATGGAAAAGGAGATCTCGTACGATCCGTCCACGGGCGATCTCGGTTTCGTTCATCGCATCAAGAATATTTCCGAACGGGACGCGGCGTATTGCTTCTGGCATCGGATCGCCTGCCAACCCGGTGGATTCGCTCTTCTGCCCGTGAACAAGAAGAGCCGTTTCCCCGCGGGCTGGTCCATCCGGCGCGAGGCGGGTGGCAGGCTCAGCTACGATGGAACCACTCCGGAATCGTCGGCTGTCCAAATCCTCGATGGCATCCTCGTTGCCCGCACGGGCGGCAGCGCCACAAAGATTGGCGCCGACAGCGATGGTCAATGGCTGGCTTATGTCCGTGGCCGCACCTTGTTCATCATCCATTTCCCGTACTACTCCAGCGCGGTCTATTCGGAGGGCGGCAACAGCATCACCGTGGCTTGGGACGAGTCCAAGACAGAGCTTCAACCCTTGAGCCCCGAAGCCCGCCTTCGGACGCGGAAGTCGTACGATTTCCCGATCAAGTGGTCGCTTGTGGAGTTGCCCACCGAAGTGACCACCCCGGAACAGGCCAGGGCCCTTGCAGACCAGGTGCCCGGTTCCCCCTTTCTATAGTCTCGCGTGTTGACTCCCTCACCGCCGATTCTCGCACCCGATTCCTTCGCGGTGAAGGACTCGACATCGCCGCCTCCGGCTCGCTGGCGGCTCGTCGCCGCGCTCATCCTCCTGGGTACCTACGTCCTGCTTCCGGCCGTTCTGGGTCTGGCCAGCAAGAGTTCCGAAGAATCCATCCTCCCTGGCACGGTTCGTGGCGTGCTGATCCTCTGCGGGGTTGAATTATCGATGTTTTCGGTCGCGTTCGGCGCCGCGGCGGTCCTCGCTCGGTTCCGATCTTCAGAACTTCTTCTGGCGTGGCCGCACCGGTGGTGGATATGGCCGAGGGCGGTCGCCTGGTCGGTCGCGCTGCGGGTCGGAGTCGGAATTCTTCTCGTTGGCTCGCTCGCCGTCCTTCAATTCCTCCGGGGCGAGTCGCTCAGCGATCTGGATACCGTACGCCCCAAGATCGAAGCGATGGTCGACGTCGCGGCGCTCCAGAATCCGGTCTATCTCCTCCTGATGCTGACGGTGGTCAGTTTTGTCCTCGCGGGTCTTCGGGAGGAGCTATGGCGGATAGGAATGGTGGCCCTTCTGGGGCGGCTGATGCCAGCGTGGTTCGGCGGCCGTCTGGGTCCATGGCTGGCCTTGGTGCCTGTGGCGATCCTCTTCGGCCTGGGTCACACTCCCCAGGGCTGGGTCGGCGTCGCCGCCACCACGGTCCTGGGATTGGGGCTGGGCGCGATCATGCTCTTCCACCGATCCCTCTGGGACGCCGTTCTGGCGCATGGCTTTTTCAACGCCACCACCTTCGCCCTGCTCCCCTGGATCGCCCACCTGATCCCGCAGCTTCAGCAGCAATGACAAAAAAAGATCCCCGAGCCTCGGACAGCTCGGGGACGTTCAAGCTCCGAATGACGGATCAGCGCTTCCCGGAAGTCCGCTCAATAACCCAGGTCCAGTCGAGGTCTCCGACCGGCACAGGCGGCGGAGAGAACGCAAAATTGATCTTCTCGCGCGGCACCGTGGTCTTCCATTTCTTGATTTCGGAATGACCGTCCGCGAAGGCAAAACCGCAGGCGTCATTGTGGTAGTTCGCCGGCAGATCGATCCAGCGGCGGTCCGTCTGGGAATTGAAGAAGGCCCCGTCATTGATGCTGTCGGGATGTTCGTCCACAAACACCCAAAGCTTCGCGGGTCCCGGAGTCGACACGTCGGTGGTCTTCTCGAAAATCTTCTCGCAGTTGAGCAGACCGTCGGTGGCCGCCTTGTTCCCCTTACCCACCGCGCCATTCATCGAGATGCTGCGAACGCGCTCGGTCCATTTCCGGCCACGCTGCGCCGGACTGATCATCTTGTCGGCGGGGCACTTATAGATTGCCGCGGTATTCCCGGCGTACTTGGCGAGCACCGAGTAGTCATTGCTCTCCAGATAAAGCCGGTTCGTGTTGTGCTGGCTTGTGCCCCAATCCAGCCAACCCATC
>JBBQIU010000145.1:0-6980 GCA_038325245.1 Verrucomicrobiota bacterium | reverse complement strand
TAGAATCCTCCGGAACCGCAAGGCCCGGATTCAGCGGCGTCTTTCGCCGCGAAACTGGTCCGACCAGGCTGAACCGATGCTTCGCGGTGGCAACGTGCACTACGAGATGGCGGGGCGCACCCATGCCGTTGGCTGCGGTGAGGAGGCAATGGGGTCAAACGTCGACATTCGACATTGTTGAATTGAGTGAGGCGGAGTCTGGGGATGGCGAGGCAAGTGATGACCCGACGATTTTGGAGGCGCTCGTACGAACGACCGGAATGCGGCGAGTTCGCGCCGGAATGGGTTAGAATCTCGGAAATGTCGAATATCAAAGTTGACCTCATTGCCCCTTCATTCCGCGGGTTCAGGGCGGGGTTCCACCGGTCGCGGTGGATGGGGCCGGCGGGCGCTGGCGGGCGGTTTTCTCGGGGTCCGAGAACGGGGAAAGATCGAATCGGGTTCCGCCGTCGGTCACGCGCGGGTCTCGGGTTTCGACGAGCACCTTCAGCAGCTTCCGAGCCATGTCGGATTTCTCGACGATATAGGAGGGTTGGTCGGCGAGGTTCCGGGTTTGCTGGGGATCGGCCCGAAGATCGTAGAGCTCTTCGCCTGGACGCTTGGAAAATGCGCTCCGGTAGTAGCCTTCGCCCTGCGGTTCGTGTCGGTGGGCGACCAGCCACGCCTTCGTTGGGCTGGCGTCCATGTCAGGGAATGCGATCCGGGTGTTGGTCTCGAGTTAAGCGGCGCTTGGCGCCTCGGTCTCGGTCACGGCATATGGTGCGCCCATCGGCCAGCGGTCGGGCGCAAAGTTGCGTACGTACAGGAAATCCTTCGTCCGGATGGCGCGGGTCGGGTAGGGGAGATTACCCTCGCGCGCCGAGCCCACATGGCGCTCGCGACCGGTGACGATGAACGTCCGCGTGGGATCGATTTGGCTGCTGGCGGAGGACTTCAAGTGTTCCGCCAGGCTGCGCCCGTTCACGGCTGGCGGGATCTTCACGCCTCCGACCTCCAGGAACGTCGGCGCCAGATCCATCAGATTCACGAAATCGTCGACCCGGCGCCCGCCGGTTCCTCCCGGCCAGCGTCCGACGAGCGCCACCGCGGTACCGAGGTCGTAGAGATTGCACTTGCCGCCGGGGACGCCAGGCATGCCGTGGTCGCCGCTCACCACGACCAGGGTTCGTTCGAGTTCGCCGGCGTCGGCAAGGCGGTCCAGCAGGACGCCCACGTACGCATCGAACGCCTGCGACTCGCCCAGGTAGTCCGCGACGTCCTCGCGCACCTCCGGGACGTCCGGAAGATGCTTGGGCATGCGCGTGCGCAGCGAATCCGGGTCGATATTCCAAAGCTTCCGTCCCGAACCCTTGATCCAGGTGCGATGCGTGGTGGTGGGGCCGAAACAGTACAGCCAGGGCTGACCGGGTTGGCGTCCGGCGAGGAAGGCATCGAAGTTGCCGCGCACCTGGGCGAGAATCTGTTCGCGGGCGGCCTCGACGCTCATCCCGAGTTGCACCCGCTGGGTGGCTTCCTCGGAGAAATTGTTTGGAGCCCGCCCGGAGGCCTCATAGGCGTACGCCTGGCCCCCAAACGGCGCGTCGACGGGGGTGCCGGGGCTCCACACCTTGTAGCTCTTGCCGATGTGATAGCCCGCTTCCCGGAGCAAGAGGGGAAAGCTTGGAATCTCGGAGTCCCAGACGGCGCCCTGCAGGATGGCGCCGCGTCCCGTATTCCACCAGTAGCGGCCCGAGACCAGTGCGCTGCGACACGGGGTGCAGGAGGGCGCCGGGACGAAGGCGTTGCGGAACATCACGCCTTCCCGCGCCAGGCGATCGATGTTGGGAGTCTGGATGACTTGGTTCAGCGAGGGCCCTTCATCCAGAGCGGCATAGCATCGGGCGTAGCGCCCCCAATCGTCGGCGAAACAGAAAAGGATGTTGAGCCGGGGCGTCTCCGCCGCGCGAACGGCTGGCGCCACACAGAGAAGGCACGCCACCAAGGAACGTACGGAACGCTTCATGCCGATCCTGATAGGCATCGGCATCGAATCATTCAAGCCCGGCCACGAGGGAAGATACGCGCGGACCGGGCGATTAGGGGTTTTGGCGCTTACCGCCGTCCGTCTCCGTTTCGACCAGCCAGACATTGCGGTAGCGAACACGGCCTCCTTCTCCGTCAACAGGTGCGCGAGTGCCTGGACCGTCTTTCCGAGGCCCATGTCGTCCGCGAGGATTCCCCCCAGTCCGTGTTCCCGCAGGAATTGAAGCCAATTCAGTCCTTCGAGCTGATACTCGCGCAGATTCGCCTGCAGGCCGGTGGGCACTGGAACCTTCACGATTCCGCGGAAGTTCCTCAGGCGCTCCGCCAACTCCTGCCATCCCTGCGGACCCATCCAACGCCAGTCGGATTCACCCGCCAGTTCGACCGTCCGTAATCGGCGAAGTCGCAACCGCGCATGCTGGTCCAGGGCTTCCGGATCGAACAGGTCGAGAAGCACGCCTTAAAGCGTCCGTGCACGCTCCTGCGGAAACAGAAGCTTTCTCCCGTCCGGCAGCGTCAGCAGAATCCCTTCGCGTCCTTCCTTTCGGCGAGCCGTGAGGGTGACGGCGCATTAGGATCCACCACCGCGCCCAGTTCAACGCCGAACCGGTCTTGCTGTGGCCCGTCGCCGGACCTCGAAGGGGGTTCCGCGTCGATGAACCAGCTTTCGGGTCGCGCCATGCGCCAGGGAAAATCCGGCTCGACCGCCACCTCCCAGCCCAGGGAACGCAGTTTCGCCACACCACTTTCCATGAACCGAAGCCGCCCTGGAGGGTTCCGCTCCGTCGGAACCTGTTGAACTCTAGCCCCGAGCCAATCCTCGGCGCCGAAGGAGCGGCGCCCTCCATCGCACGGTTCATGGCCCCAATACGTGTCCATTCCTTGGAAAACGATCCTTTCCATAAACTCCATCCACCCCGGCTCCTGAAACGGCACGAATTCCCGGGAGAGGGCCTCCCATTCGCGGCTTTCGCCGGATTCGTGCGCGGGCATCAATCGGATGTGACGGATCGGACAGGAACAGAATCGCTCCACATCAAGGCCTCCGTCGGGACCCGGAAGAAGCAGCACCTCGACCAGGTAAGGCTTCCGGGCTGAACCCTGCACCTTGGATTCGATGCTCCACCCGCTCTCGAAGGGTTCGACAACGATCTGGTCCGCCATGCCATCGCGGACGTACTGGGCGCCGCGGACCGCGGAACCGGTGTCGTACGCGGACAGGATGAGTCGGCGGAGATGAGCCGAGGGGAAGGGGGTGAACTCACGCCGGTGAGAGGATCCCTTGAGGCGGGGTCCGGGTCAAAATGGAAAGCGGTTCGGCGGCTCTCGCGCCGCCCTCGGGCGGGATGCCTTGCAGCCCGCGGGGAGATTAATTCTTGCCCGGGAATCCGGGGCGGGTGCAGCGTCTCTCAACCGACTCCCCGCATGCCTACCGAATGTTCAATGGCCTGGCGATTGGGCATGGCTCGATGCTTCGACCAGTGTGGCAGCTCAAGGAGTTCGGTGAGTCCCCGCGCCTGGACCGGGCGTGGGAACCAACGTCGGTAACCGTCCAAGCCAACAGGCAAGATCCACGTTCCGCCAACCCATGAAAACCACCCGCTTCGTCAGCCGCCGTCACTTCTTGAAGGCCGCATCGACAGCCAGTGCCGCCGCCCCGTTTCTTGTGCCCGCCCGCGTTTGGAGCGCGGAGACACCTGCCAACGCCCGCCTCGGGATGGGCTTCATCGGCATGGGGACCCAGTCGCGCGGCCTGCTGGGCGGCTTCCTTTCGAGGAATTCCGTCCAGGTGCTGGCGGTATGCGACGTTGACACGCACCGCCGCGACGACGCCAAACGGAGGGTCGACAAGCACAACGGGAACAGCGCGTGCGGGGCCTACAACGATTTCCGCGAGATCATCGAGCGTAAGGACATCGACGCCGTCTGCATCGCCACACCGGACCACTGGCACGCCATCCCGATGCTCGCCGCGCTGCGGGCCGACAAGGACGTGTACTGTGAGAAGCCGCTGACCCATAACATCCACGAAGCGGTGGAAGTGCTGAAGGCGGTGGACGCCAACAAGCGGGTCTTGCAGACCGGCTCAATGCAGCGTTCGAGCAATGAATTCCGGGTGGCTTGCGAACTGGTGCTCAATGGGGTCATCGGCAAGGTGTCCCGGGTCGAATGCAGCTTTGGCGATCCCGGTATCCCTTGCGATCTGGGGACCGAGGCGGCGGAGCCGGGGTTGGACTGGGACCGGTGGTGCGGTCCGGGACCTTTGCGCGGTTACAGTTCCGTGCTCTGCCCGCGCGGGATTCACCAGGGCTTTCCGGCATGGCGCAACTACCGCGAATACGGGAGCGGCGGCGTCGGGGATTGGGGGGCGCACCACCTCGATATTGCCCAATGGGGGCTTGGCATGGACGACAGCGGACCTGTGGAGGTCCGGGCGACACGCGACCCGAGTGCCAAACGCGGCGCAGAGCTGCTGTACGCGAGTGGGGTCACGCTGGAGCACAGAGACGGCTTTGGGGTGCACTTCTTTGGTTCTGGCGGGGAGGTGCTGGTGAATCGGGGCCAGTTTGTCGTCATCGTCGACGGCAAGACCGTCGCGTCGTACAAGGGCAGGCAAGAGACCGAAACCTCCTGTACCGCGGAGGTCCGGAAGGCCGAAGCCAATTTCCTCAAGGACGCCAAGGTGCGGCTCTATGTGAGCTCGAATCACATCGCAGACTTCCTCGATTGCGTGAAGTCCAGGAAGAAGCCGATCACCAGCGAACAAGTGGGCGCCCGATCCGCGATCTGCTGCCACCTCCTGAATCAGAGCTACTATCACCACGCGTCGTTCCGATGGGATCCGGCCCGGTTAGAATTCACTGGCGGCACCGGCGACCCGAAGTGGCTGACCCGGGAGTATCGCGCTCCGTGGTCGGTCTGACCCGGCGGCTCGCCGCTCCATCGCTCACGGCCTCATCGCCGCGCCGATGCGTGGCGTTTCCCTGTCGGGATGAGGTTGGCGCGTACCCCATGATGGCGGTTGATCGGAAGCGGTCCTTGGCGCAGAAATGACCCCACACCATGAGCCCGATCAAAGACCAGAGGATTCGTCGTCGCCAATTTCTGCGCCGCACCGGGATGGGGGTGGCGCTGATCAACATTCTTCCTTCTGCCGTGGCCCGGGGCGCGGAGCGACTCTCAGCCAGCGAGAAACTGAACCTCGCGGGAATCGGGATCGGTAGCCGTGGCGGGGCCGATATCGGCGAGGCGGCGGGCCTGGGGCACAACCTCGTCGCGCTCTGCGACGTCGATGATAATTACGCCGCCAAGGAATTCGCGAAATACCCCAATGCGAAGCGATTCACCGACTACCGCGTCATGTTCGACAAGATGGGCGCCGGGGTGGACGGCGTGGTGATTGGCACCCCGGACCATACCCACGCGATCATCGCCATGGAGGCAATGCGGCGCGGCAAGCACGTGTATTGCGAGAAACCCCTCGCTCACACGGTGGGCGAAATTCGGACGCTCATGGCGGCGGCGAACGAACACAAAGTCGTCACCCAGCTTGGCAATCAGGGACATTCCACCAACACGATTCGCCGCGTCTGCGAATGGATCTGGGCGGGTGCCATCGGCAAGGTTCATACCATTCATGCCGGATGCGACGCGTTCCCGAATGTCTACTGCCAGATACCCAACCTGCCGAAGTTGCAGGAGAAGCAGGATGTCCCCAAGGGGCTGGATTACGATCTCTGGGTCGGTCCCGCGGAGTTTCGTCCGTATTCGCCGCTCTGGGTTCCCTGGAATTGGCGCGGTTGGCTCTCCTACGGCGGAGGCACGATTGGCGACTGGATCTGTCACGTGGTCGATCCGGCGTTCTGGGCCCTGGATCTCGGTGCTCCCTCGAGCGTCCATGCGGAAACCGTCGACTACGACCTGCGTCTCCACGGGTTGACCTATCCGCCAGGTTCGAAGATCACGTTTGAATTCCCGGCGAAAGGGGACCGCGGACCCGTCACGCTGGTTTGGCACGACGGTCGCACCCGAATTCCGCGCCCGGCGGCGTTCGGACCGGACGACAAAGTTCCAGGCACCGGGGCCATCATCCATGGAGACAAAGCCATGATTGTTCACGGGTCGCACGGTGGGGGAAACTGCCTCATCTTCCCTGAAACCCTGATGGAGGAGTACTCGGGAAAGAAGGCTCCGACGGAGAAGATTCCCCGGGTCAAAGGGCACGTGTGGGATTGGGCCGAGGCGATTCGGACCGGACGCAAGGCGGGCTCCAATTTCGACTACGGCGGTCCTCTCACCCAACTCGGGCTGCTCGGGCTCATCGCGCTCCGATATCCGGGCGAAACGCTCCGGTGGGACGGTGCCGGGATGCGGTTTACCAACCATCAGGCGGCCAACGACCAGGTCAACCCGCCTTATCGTGCGGGCTGGAAGCTGTAGTCGCCGAGGGTCGGGAGGCGGAGCCATCGCGCGAGAGGCTCGGGATCGAATTCCCGAGCCTCTCGCGTGTGCTCCGGTGGGGCAATGGGGTCAAACACTGACATTTAACAATCTGAGCGGACATTCACGGGGGTGGTTGACCCGGCAGAACGTCATCCTCCACAATCCCCGCCAACGAACTCGAACTCCCACGACCCGAGAAACGGTTGCCCAGCGGCGCCCTCATTCTGACCCAGGTCGACGCCTTGCTCGCCGTTCCCAACGTCGGCGATCCCCTCGGCATGCGGGACCGTGCCATGCTCGAGGTCTTCGACTCGACTAGTGTAGTGTCGCACAAATGACTGGAGGTATAGGTTTGATCGGGGACCGAAAAGGGGTCAGAGATGACTAACCTGGATTTCCACGGACGCGAGTTGACCTAACAATTCTGGGGAGATGCGCGCTCATGGAATTGGCCCGGGTCGGGATCGGCTGGAGGGTCGTCAAAGGACGCTGGAAGGCGAGTAGCGCCTATTTCC
>JBBQIU010000144.1:0-6984 GCA_038325245.1 Verrucomicrobiota bacterium | reverse complement strand
GACCACCACGGCGGCATCAAACGCGACATCGCCGGCACCGCACGCGAAGTCGATCAGGCCTGCGCCGGCCTCATCAAGGACCTCAAGCAACGCGGCCTCTTCGACGACACCCTCATCATCTGGGGCGGAGAATTCGGCCGCACCCCCATGGCCCAGGGTGACGGACGCGATCATCACATGAAGGCCTTCTCCATGTGGTTCGCCGGCGGTGGCGTCAAACCCGGCCTCACCTACGGCGCCACCGACGAGTTCGGCTACAACGCCGTCGAAAACGTCGTCAACGTCCACGACCTCCACGCCACCCTCCTCCATCTCCTCGGCGTCGATCATCAACGCCTCACCTACCGGTTCCAGGGCCGTGACATGCGCCTCACCGACGTCTTCGGCGACGTCGTCAAGGGGATCCTCGCCTAGACCATGACCATCACCATGACCCGGCCTTCAAAAGCCGAACCTTCCGTGAAAATCAATAAGCAGGACGTCTTGAATCTCATCGTCGCGAAGCTCATCGACGACGCGGAACTGTACCTCCGCGCCGCCCGCTCCGCTCAATCCGAGGCCACCGACGAACAAAGCAAAGCCGAGAACAAGTACGACACCCGCGGGATCGAAGCGTCGTACCTCGCCCGAGGCCAATCCCGCCAGGCGGCCGAGACCGAAAAGGCCCTCCAACAGTTCCAGACCCTGCCGTGCAGACCCTTTGTCGCCGGCGAACCGATCGATCTCGGCGCCCTCGTCGAACTCAAGGGCAAGCGTGACCGCATGTACCTCTTCGTCGGACCCAGCATGGGTGGGACCGAGGTCAACCATGCCGGCCATGAGATCACGGTCGTCACCCCCCCTTCACCACTCGGACAACAGCTCTTCGGTCGTAAAGCCGGGGACACCGTGACGCTCGCTTCCGGCCAGGAACGCGTGATCGCCTCCGTGGTCTGAATGTCGCCTCCGTGGTCTGAATGGCCATGCTCCCTTCCGCGGTTCCGTGATTTTCCATTCGAACCGGCTCGCGTGTGGCGACGCGAAAATCCACCCTCCCCCAGATGCGCGGCTACGTCGCTCTCATCCTCCACGCCCACCTCCCGTACGTGCGCCACCCGGAGCACGAGCGGTTCCTTGAGGAATCCTGGCTCTACGAGGCCATCACGGAATCCTACCTGCCCCTCATTCAGGTCCTCCGCGGCTGGCGCAACGACCGCATCGCGGCGCGTCTCACCCTCACCGTCAGCCCAACCCTCTGCGCCATGCTTCAGGACCCGCTCCTCCGGAGCCGGTACCTGCGCAATCTCGAAACCCTCATCGAACTCGCGGAACGCGAAACCCACCGCACCCACTGGGAAAAACCCTTCCACAACCTCGCCCTCCTCTACTTCCGACGGTTTCACGAACTGCGCGCCACATGGCTCGCCTGCAACGGCGACCTCGTCACCGCTTTCCGCGAATTCCAGGACCACGGCCTCCTCGAAATCATCACCACCGCCGCCACTCACGGCCTGCTCCCACTCCTCGACGCCCATCCCTCCTCCGTCCGTGGTCAAATCTTCACCGCGCGTGACGATTACCGGCGTTGCTTCGGACGCGACCCCCGCGGCATCTGGCTCCCCGAGTGCGCCTACGTCCATGGCATCGAAAAGACCCTCCAAGACGCCGGTCTCCGCTGGTTCATGGTCGACACCCACGGCCTGCTCAACGCCTCGCCCCGACCGCGCCACGGCGTCTTTGCCCCCGTCTTCACCCCGAACGGACTCGCCGCCTTCGGCCGCGACCTAGACTCCGCCAAACAAGTCTGGAGCCGCCAGGCCGGATACCCAGGCGACGAACGCTACCGCGATTTCTACCGCGACATCGGCTTCGATCTCGAATTCGACTACGTCCGCTCCGCCCTCCCCTCCCCCGACCTCCGCGGATTCACAGGCATCAAATACCACCGCATCGCCTGCGACCCCGACGGCAGCAAACAGGTCTATCGCCGCGAGGAGGCCTGGAAGGTCGCGGATCAGCACGCCGGCCATTTCCTCGGCGCCCGCGTCGAGCAAACCCACCGCCTCGCCGACATCCTCGGACGCCCGCCCCTGATCGTCTGCCCCTACGACGCCGAACTCTTCGGCCACTGGTGGTACGAGGGCCCCGATTTCCTCGATCTCTTCGTCCGCAAGGCCGCCTGCGACCAGGACGTTTTCCGCCTCACCACCCCCTTCGAATACCTGCGCGAAAATCCCACCCAGCAGATCGCCACCCCCGCCGAGTCCACCTGGGGCGAGGAAGGCTATTACCGCGTCTGGTTGAACGAGACCAACGAATGGATCGTCCCCCACCTGGACGTCGCCATGGAACGGATGCACGCTCTCGCGCGCCGCTTCCCCGATCCCAACCCCTTATCCCGCCGCGTGCTCAACCAGGCCGCTCGCGAACTCCTCCTCGCCCAGGCCAGCGATTGGCCCTTCATCCTTCGTACCGGCACCAATCCCGCCTACGCCAGGCAACGCGTCACACAGCACCTCCTCCGCTTCATCGAACTCCACGAGCAACTCACGACCACCCGCATCGATGAGGCCCGGCTCGCGGAAGTGGAATCCACGGATTCCCTCTTCCCCGGCATCGATTTTCGCCATTGGGGCTGACCCGACCCTCAGCCAGGACGCGTCCTTCAATACGCATAACCGATTGCGGAGGAAGGGGATGATGGATTCCCAAGAGTACGCCTCGCCCGTTTTTTCGCCCTTCGTGGGGATGGGTGGACCTGGGAAGGCGATCCCGTCCTTCCAAGTCTCTGCGTTCTCTGCGTTCTTTGTGGCAAATCCCTCCCCGGCCGGCGCTCATGTCCGTCGCATTCACGTGGCCCTGGAGGCCTGACCGTTTGGACTTGGGCCACAGGGAACGCAGAGAGCGCAGAGAAGGAACCTGGTTTTCCACGAACACCTTCAGGTTCTGGACCTCTGATTCTCGAAGGGCTGACCCGACCGTCAGCGAATCCCGCCATTTCATCCTTGCGGCATCCTTCCGTACGGGGCTAAGGGAGACCTAGTCTTGTATGAGCCCAACGTCCCCAGGGATGGGCCATCCGACACGGGCCCAACGGGAACCCCCCGCCGACCGTGCAGAAGTCCCCTTGTCCGCGACAGGGTCAACCGTGCCTTCCATTCTCGCCTACGACACTCACCCCGGCCCCTCCACGCATGAACAACTCCACTGATCCAACCCCCGCCCCTCCCCCCACCTGGGTCCACCGACACCGCTCCAAACTCGCCTTCCTCGCCGCCTCGCTCGCCGTCGCCTCCATCGCCGTCTCCTGCGCCACAAGCGGCAGCAATCGAGGCGTCGTTCTTCCCGCTGCCATCTCCGGCGCCGAATACGTCGGCTCCGAAGCCTGCGACCAGTGCCACGACACCCTCACCAAACCCTTCGCCTCCGCTCCCCACTTCCGCCTCATCGCCCAGGGACCCAATGCCGTCGACGTCGGCTGCGAATCCTGTCACGGCCCCGGCAGCGTCCATGTCGAAAGCGGCGGCGCCGCCAGGACCATTATCAATCCCGACCGCCAGCCCGAGACCTGCTTCCATTGCCATTCGAATCTCCGCGGGCAGTTCGCCCTGCCTCACGCCCACCCGGTCGGGGATGGCCGCCTCGGATGTTCCACCTGCCACAACCCCCACTCCGGCGACGCCTTCTCCGGAACCGCCTCCACCCTTGCCTCCGCCAACGAGTCCTGCCTCGCCTGTCATCAATCCCAACGCGGCCCCCACATCTTCGAACACGAAGCCATGCGCGAAGGCTGCCTCTCCTGCCACGCCCCCCACGGCTCTGTGAACCCGAAGATGCTCAGCCAACGCAACTCCATCCTCTGCCTGAAATGCCACTTCCAACAGCAGGCAGGCCCAGGACGTATCGTGATCGGCGCCATTGATCACACCACCTTTCTCTCCCGCGGCTCCTGCTGGAGTGCCGGCTGCCACGAGGCCGTCCACGGCTCCCAGGTGAGTTCCTCCCTCCGCTTCTGACCCCTCTCCCCTCGCCCTCAACATGAAATCCCTCTCCCCATCATCCCAGGCCCCCGTCCCCCACCCCCGCCCCCTCCACGCCTCCGCCTTCGCCACGCTCCTCTCCGGTCTCCTGACCCTCGGCCTCCCCATCCCCATCTCCCTCCCCGCCGCCGAGACCCCAGCCACCCCAGCCGCCACCACCCCAGCCTCCACCACCCCGGCCGCCACCGACACCCAGGAGCGCGGCGCCAATGCCGAAAAAGCTGCCGAGGCCCCCGATGCCCAGGAGGCGGCTGAAACCCCCGAAACCCCCGAACCCACCGAAGCCGCCCCCGGCGATTACCGCAACTGGTTCGATGTCACCGTCGGCGGCCTCATGGTCGATGGCGATCAGGCCGCCGCCCAACGCCGCCTCGGTCTTCCCGCCAGCGCCTTTGGCGGCTCCCAGCGCTTTCACTTCGAACAGGACGTCGGCAAGAAGGGCCTGTTCAAGGTCGACGGCCGCGGCATCTTCGACAACGAGGACTACGGACTCCGCCTCGAATGGTCTGATCCCGACATCGGCTACGTCCGCGGCGGCATCGATCAGTATCGCGAGTACTACGACGGCAGCGGCGGCTGGTTCCCAGGCAATGACACCTGGTTCGACCTCTACGACGACAACTTCGACCTGGTCCGCGGATCCGCCTTCTTCGAAGTCGGCCTCCGCCTTCCCAAGCTTCCCGAGATCACCCTCCGTTACCAAAGCGACTGGCGCGACGGCCTCAAGGACTCCACCCACTGGGGCGATACCAGCCTCACCGGCGGCGCCGGCCCCCGCGCCATCGTCCCCGCCTTCCGAAACATCGACGAATCCACCGACGCCATCTCCATCGATATCCGAAAAACCCTGGGCAAGGTCACCTTCGGCGGCGCGTTCGCCTACGAACACTCCGACCTCGACAACGCCACCTATCTCCGCCGGAGCCCATTCCAAGGTGCGGACCGCCATATCACCCAGCGGGAAACGGTCGAGAGCGACCTCTACAGCGCCCGAGCCTTCGCCGACACCCTCTTCAACGATAAGGTCCGACTCACCTCATCGTACGCTTTCACCACGCTCGAGACCGATCTCGGAGGCAGCCGCATCCTCGGCGCCGACTACGATCCCATCTATGACCCCGTCTACGGCCGACGCGACATCGGTTTCCTCGGGCTCTCCGGCGGCTCCCAGCTCGACCAGCACGTCTGGAACGTGAATGGCATGTGGACCCCCGTCCCCCACCTCGCCCTCATCCCCGCCTTCAGAGTCGAGAACCAATCCCTGGATGGCATGTCGTCCTGGACCGACACCGGCGCCGAGACGCTCGCCCGTGAGGCCGCCAACAACCGGGACATGCTCGACCTCTCGCAACAACTCGAACTCCGGTACACCGGCGTCACCAATCTCGTCCTCTACGCCCGCGGCGACTGGGTCCAGGGCGATGGCAATCTCTTCGAGTATCAGCTCCTCCGGAACACGGGCGAAACGGAGCTCCGCCGCGATTCGGACTTCGACCGGTTCGCCCAGAAATATACCGCCGGCGCCCACTGGTACCCGCTCAAGCGCCTCAATGTTCACACCCAGTACTACCGGAAGATGCGGAGCACGGACTACGATGATGCCGCCCCCGGCTTCATCAATGTCTCCGGTTCCTATCCCGCGTTCATCGAGGCGCAAGACTTCACCACCGACGACTTCAACATCCGCGTCACCTGGCGCCCCCTCGACAAGCTGACCCTGGTCAGCCGCTACGACTTACAGTTCAACACCTACGAAACAAGGGCCGCCGGCCTTGGTGAAACGCAGGGCGCCCGCGGCGTCGCCCATATCATCGGAGAGACCGTCACCTGGACTCCTTTCTCCCGGTTCTATCTTCAGCCCGGGGTGAACTATGTGCTCGATTCCACCCAGTCGGATGCGGCGTCGGCGATCAACCCCGGTTCACCCGTCGAGGATTCCAACAACGACTATCTCCAGGTGACCTGCACCGCGGGGGTCGTCCTCGATGACAAGACCGATTTCCAAGCTCAGTACACCTACTATCTCTCGGACAATTTCCGCGACATCTCCACCTACTCCCAACCCTACGGCTCCGGCACGGAGGAACACGGAATCCTCGCCAGCCTTATCCGCCGCATAAGCCCCAGGCTCCGCGTGACCCTCCGATATGGCTTTTACACCAGCCGCGACGAACTCTCCGGCGGTCACAATGACTACGACGCCCACCTCGTTTCCACGTCCGCCCAATATCTATTTTAATGCATAAGCATCGCTTCCATCAATCCGACGAATAGAAGCCGCCTTGCATGCGTCTGTTGATTCGGTGGATAATCTCATGACCATGAAACCTAACCTACTTCTGATCGCAGCCGCCTCAATCGCCCTCGCCCTCCCCTCCCTCGCCGCCGATCCGGCCGTGATCGTGAGCTACAACAAGCACTGCGCCTCGTGCCACGCCAAGGACGGCTCCGGCAACACCACCATGGGTAAGATGATTGGCGCTAAGAATTTCACTGATGCCAAGGTCGTCGCCGATATCAAGGACGATCACGCCCTGAAAAACCTGAAGGAAGGCGTCAAGGACAAGAACGGAAAGGAGATCAAGAAGCCCTTCGTGGGCAAACTCACTGAAGCCGAAATGAAGGCGCTGATCGACTACTCCAAGGCTTTCGCCAAGAAGTAGCGGCCCGCCACTCACGAGCCCTCTTCTGTGGGTCCGTGTCCCGACCTCCGCGGTCGAGCTGAGATTCAACTTCACCTTCATCGTGCGCCGGATCCTCCCCGGACTGGCGCACGACCTCCCTGGGGGATCGTGTTCTCCTCCCCCTTCGCGACTCCGGCCGTTCCCCCAAAAGTCCCCCAGCCCTCCATACCCCCAGCCCCATGCGCGCCTTCCTCGCCAAACGGTCCAAGCTCTTCCAGAATTGGCTGAGTGCCTCCGGTGTCATCCTCGCCACCGCCGCGTTCTTCGCCTTCCTCCTCCTC
>JBBQIU010000143.1:0-7005 GCA_038325245.1 Verrucomicrobiota bacterium | reverse complement strand
GATTGGAGATCGATCGCCGTCGCCGGGTTGGGCAGGAGCGATACCTCGGATATGTGGCGTGTACG
This sequence comes from Verrucomicrobiota bacterium, assembly GCA_038325245.1. Classification (GTDB taxonomy): domain Bacteria; phylum Verrucomicrobiota; class Verrucomicrobiia; order Limisphaerales; family CAIMTB01; genus CAIMTB01. The sequence goes on along the minus strand of JBBQIU010000143.1, from coordinate 6,940 downwards.
CGGTCCGGCGGACGACTGGTCCTGTGCTGGTCGGAGCGCGACGAATCTGGGCGTCCGCGAAACCCGTCGCCGTTCGTGGCACAGGTGCGGGCGGTTTTTCCAGACGTGCCGGTCGAATCGGAAACGGACGACGCCATCCGGGCGGGGATGTCGACGACGGAGGTGGCGCGGAGGATGGAGCATCGTTCGGAGCTGCTTCCGTGGCTCCTGGCGCAGCGCGGGGCAACGGAACTGGACGGCCTGGCGGGAAATGCGGTGTGGCGCGGTCGCTTGCGGTCGCTGCGGCGGGAAGGGGATTCGATGCGACTGGAGCCGGGGTTGGTCACCGCGCTGTATGGGGAATATCCGGAGGTATCGGTGAGTGCGTTGGAGAGTCTCGCGGCGTGTCCGTTTCAGTTCTTTGTTCGGCGCGGGCTACGGGGACGTGAGCGGGCAATGTTTGAAGTCGACCGACGGCACACGGGATCGCTGGCGCATGAACTTCTCGCGCGGTTTCACGCGTCCATCGTCGCAGCGGGTAAGCGCTGGCGCGACCTGACGCCGGACGAAGCGCGTCGGTGTCTTCACGATGTGGCGTCCGTCCACCTGGTGTCCTACGGGGACGGGGTGTTCACGGCGACGCCGGAGGCGCGATGGGAGGCGGAGGCGGTGGTGGAGCGTCTTCAGGGGCTGGTGGGTGTGTTGGTCGCGTGGATGGAGACGTACCGGTTTGACCCGATGCTGGCGGAGGTTGAGTTCGGTGGAGGGGGCGAACAGGGCGCATGGACGGTGGATGTGGGCGAGGGGCGGGCGCTGCGGGTTCGGGGGAAGGTGGACCGGGTGGATGTCAGCCGGGATGAGGCGGCGGGAACGGCCCGGTACGTGATCCTGGATTACAAGCTGCGGCGGCGGACGCTGGACGAGCGGCTGGTTCGCGCGGGGATCGACCTTCAATTGATCGCGTATGCGCTGGCCCTGGGCGAGGTGCTGGATGGGGTGGCCTCAGGATTGGCGGGCGCGGAATTGGCCGGGTTTTGTTATGTGGGGTTGGGCGGAGGCAGTGAGCGGGCTTCCTCGCGCAGCGAGTTGGTGTCCGAGCCGGATCAGGTCCGGGCGACGCATCAACACCGGGGTCGGTTGAGAGTGGACGCGGCGCCCTGGTTGGACACGGGGACGCCGGCCGATTCAAGCGGCCAGTTCGCGTTGAGGTTCAAGAAGGACGGGACTCCTTCGAAACTCGGGGATGGAAGGGCCCCGGAGGAGTTTGAAGCGTTGTTGGGCACCGTGCAGGGCGTGGTACGCGGCCTCGGGGAGGCGCTATTCTCCGGGGATGTCTCTGTGGCTCCGTATCGAATGGGGGCGAAGACGGCGTGTGATCAATGCGAGTTAAGGGCGGTCTGCCGATTCGATGCGTGGACGCAGTCGTATCGGCGGATAGGGATTGAGCGTTCGTGAGCTGGGGCGCAGGCAGGGCTGCCATCGGGTGCGACCGAAAAGATCTCGACGTTTGCGCCCGTGGCTCCCTCGTACCAGACGGTGCGCAAAGGATAAATCCGGCGCTTTCCACCACCAAGTGGAGGATGGAATCGAGTGGGGGGCGTCCTCCCTCGAATTCCCCCAAGAGGACCTGCGTGAGATTGCCCGGGGGGCCCGCCGTCATTCGGAAACCGTCGTCGCTGTTGACGCCAAGCGTGACGGCTCCCGCGGGCAGGCTGACACAAGTCACGATCTCGGCCGCAATGCCGTCGGTGCTGCGGTTCAGGCCAGGGATGCCTGGCATTGGGGCGTCCGCGGGAAAATTCCCCTCAAAGAGTCCGCCCGTCTGGTTGAGGTTGATGACCGTAGGGATTTGGAAGCGAAGCGCGGACTGTGGGGTGGGAGCGACCGACGGCCTTGGACCGGAAGCGGCGCCGGCGGCCGACGGGTCGGCCAGGTTTGTAAGGAGCGCGCCCGCGACCTCGAGCGTCCCGGCGAGGGCGGTTTCCGCGCGGGATCGGCTGTTGGAGGTCTCCGCCTCGTTCTGGAAGACGGTCCATACAAACCCGCGCTGGGAGAGATCCGGGTCGACCCGCATGTTCGCCGTGAGCGTCGGGTAAGTCGCGACGGTGAACACCCATGTCAGATCTCTGACCCCGGAGGCCGTCGCGTAGCGAACAGAGGCGAAATGCTGCGACCCTGGAGCGAAGAGGCATGGAGGAGAGAAAGTGACTGTGGTGCGGTTGCCCGCGACGTCGACACCAGGGAGCTTCCGTAAGGGATCCATTCACCCACGGGGAACCGCCGGAGTAGGGATGGAAAGGCGTCAGGCCTTCCAAATCATGTCCGCGACGGTGCGGTTGGCGGGGATAAACGGGATGACGTGTTCGGTGTAGGGAGTGACCACGTCGAGGACATAGGCCGTCTTGGAATCGAGCATGCGCTGGAGGGCGGCTCGGAGGTCCTTGCGGTATACGACCCGTTCGCAGGGGACGTTGAAGCTGGTGCAGACCTTGACGTAGTCAGGGTACACTTGGGTCCGGTCGGCCGGGTTGCCGAGGTAGGTGTGGCCGCGGTTGCCGGCATAGAAGTTGTCCTCCCACTGCACGACCATGCCAAGATGCTGGTTGTTCAGGATGATGGCCTTGGCGGCGATCTGCTCGACGTGGGCAGTGGCCAGTTCCTGGACGTTCATGAGGAACGAGCCGTCGCCGTCGATGTCGATGACCTGCTTGTCGGGGTGGGCGACCTTGATCCCCAGGGCGGCAGGGTAACCGAAGCCCATCGAGCCGAGGCCGGCTGAGGTGATGAACTGGCGCGGGAACTTGTACTTGTACCACTGAGCGGCCCACATCTGGTGCTGGCCGACGCCGGTGCTGATGTAGGCGTCGCCCTTGGTGAGTTTGTAGAGCTCCTCAATGACCATCTGGGGGAGGATGTATTCCTCGCCGCCCTTGGCGTAGGGCTTGATGTGGTCGGAGTCGGTGATGTCCGCCTTGGACGTGTACTGGAACGGCGCCTTGACCTTCCACTCCCGAATCTGAGCGTGCCAGGGAGCAAAGCGCTTCTGGATTCCGCCGCGGTCCGCGATGAGTTTGTTCAGGCGCGAGAGGGCGTTGAGCAGGTCGGAGTGGACCGTGTATTGGGCGACCTTGTTCTTGTTGTGCTCCGAGGCGTCGATGTCGATGTGAACGATCGTGGCGGACTTGGCGAACTCCCCGAAATGGCCGGTGACCCGGTCGTCGAAGCGGACGCCGAAGGCGAGGAGGAGGTCGGCGCCGTTTTTGAGTTTGACCATGGGGTCGTTGGGCGACTTGCGAAGTTCGAACTCACCGGAGACGGCCCAGTTGGCGAAGGCGGCGCCGTGCATGCCGAGCCAGCGGAGGGACAGGTCGTGTTCTTCCGGGAACCCGCCGATGCCCATGATGGTGGTGGTCACGGGGATGCCGGTTGTTTCTGCGAACTTGCGGAGTTCCTCGGCGGCGCCTGAGGTGATGATGCCGCCGCCGGTGTAGAGGACGGGGCGTTCCGAGGCCTCGATGAGTTCGATGATCTTCAGCAGCGAGGTGTTGTCGGCGAAGATGTCGGGGGTATAGCCGCGGAGTTTGACCTTCACCTCCTCGAGGGTGGGCCAGACGGGCTCGGTCTTGAGTTGTTGGACGTTCTTGGGGAAGTCGATGACGACGGGGCCTGGGCGGCCGGTTTGGGCGATGTAGAACGCCTCTTTGACGATCCGGGGAATGTCGTTGATGTCGGTGATCAGGTAGGAGTGCTTCACGATCGGGAGGGTGACCCCGATCATGTCGGTCTCCTGGAAGGCTCCGCGTCCGATCATGGCCTGGGGCACCTGGCCGGTGATGGCGATGAGCGGGCAGGAATCCATGAAGGCGTCGGCGATGGCGGTGACGAGATTGGTGGCGCCCGGACCGCTGGTGCCCATGCAACAACCGGCCTTGCCGGTGGAGCGGGCATAGCCTTCGGCGGCGAAACTGCCACCCTGTTCGTGGCGGGGAAGGATGGTGCGGATCCGGGATTTCGTGAGCGACTGGTGAAGTTCCATGCTGGCGCCGCCCGGGTAGGCGAAGATCACTTCAACGCCTTCCCGTTCGAGGGCTTCGACAAAGATGTCGCGGCCGAACATCGAGGCGGAAGCGGTCCGAGTGGCGGGGGCCTTGGAGTTTGTCTTGACGACGGATTTCGTGGTGGGCCTGGGGAGGGCCGTGGGTTTGCTGGGGGACGTGGCTTTGGCTTTGCTCATCGGTTCTTTCAGTTGGGGCCGGCCCGGTCGGTGGAGAAGAAAAAAAACCCACGACCGGAGCCGGCCGTGGGTTTGAGTCGCAAAAGGAATTAGCTGCGACGCGACCCTCCGGCCCGGCCGGGGAGAACTACCCCTACGAGCGCGACAAGGTGGACACGGCGCAGAACGCTTAACATCGCCGGGGAGGGTAGGAGGGGTGTGTCGAAGGGTCAAGGGTGCTGTCGACTCCGTGTCGGTTCAATTCAGGCGCATCCCGGATTTGTCGGTGATCTGTGAATCTCCCTCTTGATCCTAATCTTAATCTTAATCCCCCAAAGACTTCGGCGTCACATCGCGGTGACGAGTCGCCGGTGGAGGCTGAACGCGGGTCGAAGCGCCACGCCGACCGAGTCCTGAATGGCCTGAGCCTCATGGTAGACCGGGACAGCGGACGGGTTGGGATGGGTGGTTTCGCGGGTGTTGACCTTCACGAACGCGTCGGTGATTTCGGCGATGCCGATTTTTTCGCCTTGTTGCAGGCGCCAGCACCAGAGCGCCTGCAGGGCAGCGCCAAAGGCGGCACCTTCCGCAACCTGGAGGGTGACGACCTCGGCGTTGAAGACGTCCGCCATGATCTGGCGCCAGAGTTTGGACCGGGCACCGCCGCCGGTGGCGCGGACCTGGGTGGCGGTCACGCCGAGGTCGGCGAGGCGTCGGAGCCCGTAGTTCATCCCGAGGGTGACGCCCTCCATGGTGGCCCGGGCGAAGTGCGCGGCGGTGAAGGTCGCGGGGCGCACGCCGAAGTAAACGCCTGTGCCGTCGGGGACGTTTGGGGTTCTTTCTCCTTCGAGGTAGGGGACGAGGATCAGGCCGTCGGAACCGGGCGGAGCCTTGGCCGCCGCCTTTTCGAAGGCGGCGTGATCAAGGGCGAAGTCACGCCGGACCATCTCGGTGGCGACGGTCACGTTCATGGTGCAAAGGAGGGGCAGCCAGCGGTTGGCGGAGTCGCAGAATGCGGCGATTTCGCCGCGGGGATCCACGACAGGTTTCCCGGTGGAGGCGTAGATGGTGCCGCTGGTGCCGAAGCTGGCGGTGATGACGCCGTCGCGGGTGTTTCCGGTGCCGATGGCACCCATCATGTTATCGCCGCCGCCGGCGCTGACGACGAGGCCGGACGGGAGGCCGAGGGCCTTGGCGGTGGCGGCGCTGAGGGTTCCGGCGGGTTGATCGCTGGGCGACAGGGGGGGGAGTTTTCCGGCGAGACCGGGGTCGATCGCGCGAAGGGCGGCATCGCTCCATCGACGTTTCCGGACGTCCATGAGCGCGGTGCCCGATGCGTCTCCGTATTCCATGAATGCGTTTCCGGTGAGCCACCAGTTCAGGTAGTCGTGGGGGAGAAGGACGGTTGCGAGCCGGGCGAAGTTCTTGGGTTCATGCTTCTTAAGCCAAAGGATTTTCCCCGCGGTGAAACCGGGCAGGACGGCGTTGCCGAGGGTTCGCACGGTGGCTTTGAGGCCGCCGAGGGCGGCGGTGATTTCCTCGCATTCGGTGGCGGTGCTGGTGTCGCACCACAATTTGGCGGGGCGAATGACGTCGCCGGCGGCGTCGAGCGGGACGAAGCCGTGTTGCTGGCCGCTCACGCCCAAGGCGACGACTTCGGAGCCGCTGGCGTGCGCTGCTTTCAGGGCGGACTTGATGGCCTTGGTGGTGGCCTCGACCCAGGTGTGGGGGTGCTGTTCCTTGTGGCCCGCCGGCAGTCCGGGGATGAGGTCGTAAGGGGAGGCGCCGGTTCCCAGAACCCGCCCCGTGGAGGCGTCAACGACAAGTGCCTTGGTGGATTGGGTGCCGGAGTCGATGCCGAGGACGAGGGTTCTCATGGGGCTTCGGACGGGATTGTTTTCGGATGCGCCGCAGGAAGCCAGCGTTTCGTGGGATTCAGGCCGGGGTCGGGTTCGGGTCCGAGGTATCGTCCGGGAATCCGAGCTGGCGCAAGGCTTCGAAGAGAACGAGTGCGGCGCAGCTCGAGAGGTTGAGTGAGCGGGCCTGCCGATTGGCCATGGGTATGCGCAACCACCGGTCCGGCCGTGCAGCGAGCAGGGGTTGGGGCAGGCCCGCGGTTTCGCGGCCAAAGACGAGGTAATCGCCCGGGGCGAAAGCGGCGTCGGTGTAGCGGCGGGGTCCGCCGTCCTCGACAAGCCAGACTCTGGAATCTGCGGTGCGGGTCGCGTCGAAGGTCTGCCAGTCCGGCCATCGATGCCAGACGACGTGTTGCCAGTAATCCATTCCGGCGCGCCGCAGGGCGGTGTCGTCGAGACGGAACCCGAACGGTTCGATGAGGTGCAATTCGGTGTGAGTGGCGGCGCAGAGGCGGGCAATATTCCCGGTGTTGGGGGGGATTTCGGGTTCGAGGAGGACGATGTGAAGCGGGAGCGTGGGCCCGGGCTTGGGCGTGGGGTTCGGGAGGCTCATTCGGGTGGTGAGCGGTCGAGGCGGGGTGTCAGGGGGACTTCGGTTGGGAAGCCCGTTCCCTGAGCCAGGCGAGGTCGGGATTGTCGGAGTGCGGTTGATTCGCGATGTGGTCGGGCCACCAGGGTTTGAGGGAGAGTTCGATGGTGGCGGGGTCACGCCAGCGGTGTGTCTCGACGTGTCCATCGACGAAGCTGAGGTTACCGCGCCGACGATGCTGAGCTGAGGGAAGGTGGTAATAGACGCCCTTGAGACCGGAGTTGGAGTCGACCGGGTCGTAGG
>JBBQIU010000142.1:0-7008 GCA_038325245.1 Verrucomicrobiota bacterium | reverse complement strand
CGATCCTTTATCACTGTCCGTTCTGTGGCGGCCGAATGACAAAATCGTTGAGGCACAACCGGCCTACACCCCAAACGCCTTCTGCATCTGTTGACGCACCACCGTGAGGCGTTTCGCGTCGCCTCCCCCCACTTCCGCCGTCGCCCAGCCGTTGAACCCGATGTCCAACAGCGCCTTTCGTACCTCTCCCCATGGCAGATCATCCTCGGCATCGGTGATGTCCGTGAACTTGTTCTTCGCCCGGCTGAAACCCTTGACGTCCAGCTTCACGCAACGGTGCCCGAACGCCCGGATCCAATCCCCGGGTTGCCCGTACTTCCAGTGGTTCCCGATGTCGTAATACATCCCAACCCACGGACTCTTGAAGCTATCGACGAACCGGATGAAACGTTCCGGCCCCTGTTCCGGCGGTGCGTCATGGTCGTATTGCATCTTGTTCCAGACGTTCTCGATGAGGAATGGCTGGCCCAGCGCACCGGCCAGGGGCAAGAGCTTGCGGATCTCCTGGCGGCAGCGCTCCTCGATTTCCTCCGTCGGCCCGTCCTGTCCGCTGCCGATCACCACCAGCACTCCCACGCCCCCCGCCGCGTGCGAAAGCCGCATGCAATGTTCGATGTTCGAACGCCCCTTGTCCCGCTCCTCGACCTTGGCGCTCGTCAACCGCTGCGCCCAATGAGCGTGGTTGATCGCGTTGTGCACGAACACGCCGGACGCCCGCACCGCTTCCCGGGCCTCCTCCGCCGTGAAACTTCCCGCCTCATCAAAGTCCACGCCGTCGAAGCCCGCCTCCCCCGCCAGTTGAAGACGGTCCACGATCGAAAGCTCCTTGCCGCCCACCTCCTTGGCGATCATCCCCAGCTTGCACGACAGCAACAGGCTCTTCCCTGTTGGCGGCAGCACCACTTTGCCTCCAGCCGACGCCCCCGTCTGGGACAGGACTGACGTGGATCCCGCCATGAGCGTGGTTGCGGCCGCGATTGCGGTGGCTCCCGTCGTGAGGAAACCTCGGCGATTCAGGTTGTTGGTGTTCGTTCGTTTCATAGAGGTCTCCGGTTGGATGCGATTCCGAATGCGTGTGCCGATAATCGTTTGGGAAGAACGTCGACATGCTGCACCGGTGCCGTCGATTCCGCAAATCCTCCCTCAGACAGGCTAGGCTCTTATCCCGAAGACTCCCGCTCCCAAGCTTTGACGGGCACATGGATTTCCTGACACCTTTCCCGGCACCTTTGCCCGCCCTGTCCAAGCCATGAAGACCGCCGTACTCCTCTCCGTCGCCCTCCTGCTCCTCGCCCGAAACGGGCAATGCCAGGCACCCGGCAACGCTGCCGCCAGTCTCTCCCTCCAACCTGGTGACCACGTCGCCCTCGTCGGCAATGCCCTCGCCGACCGCATGCAGCATTCCGGATATTTCGAAACCCTGCTCCACGCCCAGTTCCCCGAACACCGCCTCGTCGTCCGGAATCTGGCCGCGTCCGGGGACGAAGTCGTCACCCGTCATCGCTCCGAAAACTTCGGAACGCCCGATGACTGGCTGACCCGCGTTCGCGCCGACGTCATTCTCGCCTTCTTCGGCTTCAACGAATCCTTCCGGGGCTCCAACGGTCTCGACGCATTCAAGTCCAACCTCGATCGATGGATCCGCGAAACCCGGTCCAAGAATTTCTCCGACTCCGGCCGCGGAGCACCGCGCCTCGCCCTCGTCTCCCCCATCGCCGCCGAACGCCATCAGGACCCCAATTACGAGGACCCGGCTCCGTTGAACGCCAATCTCCAGCTCTACGCCGACGCCATGGCCGCCGTCGCCCGCGACAACAACGTGCCGTTCATCGACGTCTTTCGACCCTCGCAAGAACTCTTCGCCGCCGCCGCACGGGATCAGCGTTCCCTCACCATTAACGGCTTCCACCTCAGCGACGAAGGCGACCGCCAGCTTGCGCCCATCCTCTTCCGCGGCCTGCTCGGCCTCAACCCGCCCCAAGGCACCCACGACAAACTCCGCGCCGCGATCAATGAGAAGAGTTTCCAGTGGCACCAACGCTATCGGACCATTGATGGCTACAACGTCTATGGCGGCCGATCCGCCCTCGCGTACCAACCCGGGAAGGGCCCCTTCATCTCTGAACGCAATGCCGCGCCTCCGTACCTCTCCAATTTTAAGGTGATGCAGGAGGAGATGTCCCAGCGCGACGTCCTCACCGCCAACCGCGACCTCCGCGTTTGGGCCGTCGCCGGCGGCGTTGACCACGTCATCGACGATTCCAATCTTCCCCCGGTCACCCCGGTTCCGTCCAACAAGCCTGGCGCCAACGACGACGGTACCCACGTCTTCCTCAGCGGCGAACAGGCGATCGAGAAAATGACCGTCCACTCGGGCATGAAAGTGAATCTGTTCGCCGATGAAAAACAGTTCCCCGAACTTGTAAGCCCCGTGCAGATGGCCTGGGACACGCGCGGCCGCCTCTGGGTCGCCGTTTGGCCCAATTACCCGGAACGCACCCCCACGAGCACGGACGGCGACAAGCTGCTAGTCTTCGAGGATCTCGACGCCGACGGTCGCGCCGACAAAGTCACCACCTTCCTCGATGACCTCAACTGCCCGACCGGATTCCAGTTCTACAAGGACGGCGTGATCGTCGTGCAGGCGCCGGACATCTGGTTCGTCCGCGACACCAACGGCGACGGACGCGCCGACTGGAAGGAACGGATCCTGATGGGTCTCGATTCCGCCGATTCCCATCACACCGCCAACGCCATTTGCCACGACCCAGGCGGCGCGATCTACCTCAGCGACGGTGTCTTCCATCGCACCCAGATCGAGACCGCGTTCGGCCCGGTCCGGAACAACGACGCCGCCATCTTCCGCTACGAACCGCGCACCGCCCGTTTCGAGACGTACATCCCCTATGGCTTCGCGAATCCACACGGGCGCGTCTTCGATCGCTGGGGCAACGACCTCGTCACCGACGCCACCGGCAACAACACCTACTTCGGGGCCGCTGTCAGTGGCCGTCTCGATTACCCGGCCAAACATCCCGGCATGCGGCAATTCTGGGAACGCCCCTCGCGCCCCTGTGCCGGCACCGGCATCCTCTCCAGCCGTCATTTCCCCGACGAATTCCAGGGCGACTTCCTCAACCTCAATGTCATCGGCTTCCAGGGCATCTTCCGGGTGAAAGTCTCCGAGGAAGGTTCCGGACTGAAGGGCGAAACCCTCGAGCACCTCGTCCATTCCTCCGATCCCAACTTCCGTCCCGCCGCCATCAGCGTCGGCGCCGACGGTGCCCTCTACTTCCTTGACTGGCACAAACCCCTCATCGGCCATATGCAGCATCACATCCGCGACCCAAATCGCGACAAGGTGCACGGACGCATTTACCGCATCACCTACGAGGGCCGTCCGCTCCTGAAGCCCCGAAAGATTCACGGCCAGCCTATTCCCGACCTGTTCAGGCTCCTCGAGGAACAGGAGGACTCCGTCCGCGAACTCGCCAAGGTCGAACTCAGCGCGCGCGAGTCCCGCGATGTCATGGCCGCCCTTCCGAAATGGGTCGCCTCGCTCGACACGTCCCACCCGAATCACGAACACCGCATGATGGAGGCCCTCTGGGTCCACCAGTGGCATAACGTCGTCAACCCTCACCTCCTTGGCCGCATGCTCGGCTCCCCCGAACCCCGCGCCCGCGCCGCCGCCGCCCGCGTCCTCTGCTACTGGCGCGATCGCGTCCCCGATGCCCTCTCCCGCTTCCTCGCCCTTGCCCGAGACGAGAATCCCCGTGTCCGGCTCGAAGCCGTCCGCGCCGCCAGCTTTTACCGCGTTCCCGAGGCCGTCGAAGTGGCCGTGGCCATCCTCAGCCAGCCCACGGATTACTACCTCGACTACTGCCTCAAGGAGACCCTTCGCCAGTTGGAACCGATCTGGCGCGAAGCCCTCTCCCAAGGCCGACTCCTCGCCGCCGACAACCCGGCGGGCCAGTCCTTCCTCGTGAAGAGCCTCAGGACGTCGGAACTCCAGAAGCTTCCCCGGACTCCCTCCATCCTTGATGAACTCCTCCGCCGCCCGGGCCTGACCGATTCCGATCGGTCCGTGGCCTTGCTTGACCTCGCTCGCGCCCGGAACGCCAACCGCGTCTCCATCCTCCTCGATATGCTCGAAAAGGCGCCCGAGAAGGATCCCACTCTCGCGGGCCTCCATCGCCTCCTGCCTCTTCAGTTGCCTGAAGACCTCGCAAAGGAACGTTCCCGCATCACGGGCCTCTCCGGCGCCGGCGCCCCCGCGGACCTTCGTCCCGCCGCCTGGGCTAGCCTCGCCGCCACCGACGACACCTTCGACAAGGTCTGGCCCGTCGCTTCCCCCACTGCAGTGTCGCTCACCGATCTGCTGAACGGCATCCCCCTGCTTAACGACCCGCAGTTCCGCGCCCAGGCCTTCGACCGCGTCCGGCCCCTCGTTGCGAATCCCGAGTCGGTCTTCGGCAAAAACGCAGCCTCATCCCGCGCTGCAGGCGCGAGGTACGTGCGTATCGAACTTCCACGAAACGGAACCCTCACCCTCGCGGAGGTCGAAGTCTTCAGTGACGGCGTGAACATTGCTCCCCGTGGCAAGGCATCCCAATCCACCACCTCCAACGATGGCGTCGCCTCCCGGGCCATCGACGGCCGCACCGATGGCAGCTTTGGGTCCGGCACTCAGACCCACACGCGCGAAGACGACTCCAAGCCCTGGTGGGAAGTCGACCTCGGCGCCGAGTCTCCCATCGAAGCCGTCACCGTCTGGAACCGGACGGAGGGTAATCTCGGCCGCCGGCTCGCGGACTACAGCCTCGTCATCCTGAACGGATCGCGCGCCGAGATCTTCCGTCGCGACGCCAATCCCGCGCCCGCCCCCTCCGCACGCCTGGCCGTACATGCGGATCCCATCGGCGCCCTGCGCCGTGCCGCCATCCGCGCCCTCGTAAGCATGGGCACCCAACCGGAAGACACCTTCGGGGAACTCGCTCGTCTCATCGCAAGACGCCAGGAGGTCGCCACCGCCGCCCAGGGTATCCGGGCGCTTCCCCGCACCGCCTGGCCCAAAGCGCATGCCGGTGCCGCCACCACCGCCCTGCTCGCCTGGGCCAAGTCCATCCCACCCGGCGAGCGCACACGCGAGGACTACCTCCAGGCCCTCCAGACCGCCGGCGACCTTGCGGGACTTCTCCCGGAAAACGAGGCCGCCGCCGCGCGCCAGGTCCTCCGCGAACTCCGCGTCTCCGTCTTCGTCATCCGCACCGTCCGTGAACAGATGCGCTACGACACCCCCCGCCTCGTCGTCGAGGCCGGAAAGGCCTTCGAGATCATCGTAGAGAACGACGACTTCATGCCCCACAACCTCGTCGTCATGAAGCCCGGCGCCCGGGAGAAGCTCGGTCCCATCGTCGACAAGATGTCTCCCGAGAAATTCGACGGACAGGGGCGGGCGTTCGTCCCCGACTCGCCCGAAATCCTCGCCGCCACAAAACTGCTCGAGCAGGGGATGAAGGAGACTCTTAAACTCACGGCTCCCTCCGAGGAAGGCATCTACGAATACGTCTGCACATTCCCCGGTCATTGGCCTGTGATGTGGGGAACCCTGGTCGTCACGCGGGACGTCGATGACTACCTCCAGAAGAATCCGGTGGCTCCGAACCAACCCACTCTGCCCGACCACGGGCATCTCGAGTAGGAGCTGTGTGACAAGCAATAGCCCCTTCGAACATTGAATCGAAGGGGCTACCTCCAGTTCTCACACAGGTTGGGTTGAGGCAACGTCTACGGTTCCGAGCAGGTCTCCGAGTTGCCCGTCCCAATTTCCGGCTCCTTTTTTTTCGCGGAACCGGCGAGAACGGATGTCACTTCATTCCTTGTATTCCCAGCCGCGCCGTATCGTGTCCCGATACTCCGGCCAAGTGTCCCTGTCTTCGGGAGCCATTCTCTCCCAGTCGCCCCGCAGTTCCGCTTCGAGGTCGCCATCCCATTTGGGATGAGTCGTCGAGTAGTGACTGCGGGCGCCGTAACCGAGGCGGTAAGCCGGTTCCATCTCCTCATAGGTCAGTACCCCTCGAGGCGGGATGGGTTCCGTGCCGGCCGCCTGCGAAACGGTATTAGAGACTCCCTGCTTGGTATCGGGAACGTTGCCTCCGAAATGGTGGCGGGTCTGGTCCCAGTCACGCTGGAAGGCAGCCTTCACGCGGTCCCACGCCGAGTCATTCTCAGGGGTCCACCAGGTCGGGTTACTGTAATTTTTGGCTTTCATAGGTGATTCTGATGGGTTTTCAGACACGGTGTGTGTCTCATCTCCAAGTACTTCAAGGAAGGCTCTGCTAGCTCCGTGCCAGCGCCCGTTCATCCTGGGCGGATGTTGAAAACGTGGCACTTGCACCCATTCCGCGCGTTTCCCACGGGCGTCCGAGGGAAAGGAAGTCTTCCTTTAGCGATAGGAGTTATGCTGATTGCAAGGTAGGGGGCGGGGCAGTGGGCAAACTGCCCGAGGGACCACTCCGAGGACGATGCCCACTCCATGAACTGCGCCCGTTTCGCGGCAGGCGTCCTGCCTGCCCAATGAGAGGTCGAAGGCCTCGTCCAAACCCAGCCCAGGGCAACGTTCTCGGTACGGGAACCCCACCGGGCATTCGCCCTGAAAGGGCAACCCAAGGATGTCGGCCCCTGGGTTGCCCCTTCGGGACGTGGAGTTAGGCCATTTTTCCGGTCTGGAATCCCAACGGGATTCCGTCCCGAAGCCCAGGGTTGGACCGCGGAGCGGGCCTACCCTGGGTAAATGGCGTTCAATGGTTCAACCCCAACGGGGTTGCGCCACCTCGACGCAACCCCGTTGGGGTTGGAGGTGATTCGGCGATCTCACCCAGGGTAGCTCGTTCCTCGCAACCCTGGGCTTTGGGACGCAATCCCTTCGGGATTGGGAAATACCCTGCACGCACGTTGTGTATAGCGATCAGGGCTTCGCCTTGGGCTGTCTCATGCCGCCCCGCC
>JBBQIU010000141.1:0-7022 GCA_038325245.1 Verrucomicrobiota bacterium | reverse complement strand
CGGAGCCGCTACGAGGCGGCCGGCTTCTCGGAGTCCTGTGTGCGGATGAAGTCCTGTTCTTGCAGGCGGACGACGAGGACCGGGCACGGTGCATAGCGGACGACGCTCTCGGCGATGCTTCCCATCAGCACGTGGCGGAGGCCGGTATAGCCGTGCGTCGAAATGACAAGCAGATCGGACTGAAGTTCCCGGGCCACGTCAGCGATCACCTTGGGCGGACTTCCCTCCCGGACCATAGAACGGGCATCGAGACCGGTGCCGGCCGCGGCGCTGATCAGGCCGGCGAGCTCCTTCTCGGCGCCCGCGCGCATTTCGCGTTCGACGGCGGTGAAGTCGATAGCTCCGAACTCGCCATAGGCGTAGTTGAGCTGAACCACGTGAAGGAACGTCAGGGTGGCGCCGAATTGCTTTGCGAACGCCGAGGCGTAGTCGACTGCCTTCCGGGAGTTCGGGGAGAAATCGACGGGGACCAGGATTCGGCGGATTTGACCCAGTTCGGTGGCTTGTTCTGCCTTCGCCAGCAAGGCTGCGTCGGTGGGTTGGATTTCCACGAGGACGTTTCCGGATCGGGTGGGTTTGACTTTCATGGCGTGGGTTCCGGTTGAGGCTTTGAGGCTACGGTCTGCCTGAAGGGCGGGGGCGGCAACCGAATTTTGGTGAACGGGCTTTGGACACCGGCTCAAGCGCGGCGGCCCAGGATGAGACGGAGGCTGTTGAGGACGACGAGGACGGTGCTGCCTTCGTGGCCCAGGACGCCGAGGGTCAGGGGAATTCTGCCGGCGATGGCGAGACCTGCCAGGACGACAACCGTGCCGAGGGAGAGGATGAGATTCTGGCGGATGATGGCGCGGGCGCGAATGCTGAGTTGATGGGCGGCGAGAAAGTTTTCCAGGCGATCGTGCATGAGGACGATGTCGGCTTGTTCAAGGGCTGCATCGGAACCCCTGGCGCCCATGGCCACCCCGACGTGTGCGGCCGCAAGGGCGGGGGCGTCATTGACGCCATCCCCGATCATGGCGACGTGGCGACCGGCCTGGGTGAGCGAGGCGATCGCGGCGACCTTTTCGTCCGGTTTGAGTTCGGCCCGGACCTCGTCGAGCGCGAGTTCCTGCTGCAAGTGCCGGCCTGTCGACTGGCGGTCGCCTGTGAGGACGATCGTCGTAAGGCCCAGGGCGCGGAGGCGCGCCACGACGTCCCGGGACTGGGGCCGGATGTCGTCGCGAAGGAGGATTCGACCCAGGACGTCGCCGTGGCGCACCCAGACTTCGGAGATGCCGGGCTCGGACGGGGAATCAGCAGAGACCCGGTCCGTGAACTCGGGGGTGAGGACGAATTCGCGGCGGCCGAGGGTGGCGGGTTCGCCATTGACTTGGCCACGAAGCCCGAGGCCGGTGATCGATTCGAACTGATGGACCTCGGGCGCGTTGAGGGCCTCTTGTTTGCCATATCGGGCGATAGCCCTGGCGAGAGGGTGGAGGGATTGACGCTCGAGGGCATAGGCGAGCGACGCGACGAGCCCTTCGTTGCCCGGTGGGAAGCTTTCGACCTTCGCGACGCGGAGTTCTCCGGTTGTGAGGGTGCCGGTCTTGTCCATGGCAACAACGTCGATTTCGGCGAGTTTTTCGACGGCGGCCCCGCCGCGGAACAGAATGCCCTGGCGAGCGCCCCGTGCGATGGCCGCGAGGATGGCGGAGGGTATGGAGAGCACGAGGGCGCAGGGGGAAGCGACGACCAGGAGGGTCATGGCGAGGTAGAATGCGCTGCGTTGATCATTTGTGGAGGAGAACGCGGCGCGACCGAGAGCGGCCCACCAGACGAAGAACATGACCACGGTGAGACCGAGAGCGGCGAAGGTATAGCCGGTTCCGAAGCGGTCGGTGAATCGTTGGGAAGGCGCCTTCATCCTCTGAGACTCATGGATCAGGTGGATGATGCGTTGGAGGGCACTCTGGGTGGCGGGCCGGGTGACGATCCCTTCGACGGAGCCCCAGAGGTTGAGGGTGCCGCCGAGCACGGCGTCTCCGACGCCTTTGTCGACGGGAACAGCCTCGCCGGTGAGGTTGGATTCATCTGCGGCGGTGGTTCCACGGGCGATCTCGGCGTCGACAGGAAACAACTCACCGGGTTTGACGACGATCCGCATGCCGGCGGCGAGGGTATCCACCGGGACGCGGTGCTCCGCGCCTGCCTCGTCGAGGATGGCGGCGTCCTTGGGGGCGGTGCGAATCAGGGACCGGATTTCGCGATGGGTCCGGCCGAGTGCGTAGTGTTCGAGAGCACCGGAGAACGAGAACAAGAAGAGCAGGGTGGCACCTTCCTCCCAGGCGCCGATGGAGGCGGCTCCCGCGGCGACGGCGAGCATGAGGAAGTGGACGTCGAGTCGTCGTTCCTGAAGGCGTTCCCAGACTTCGACGGCCGGGAACCAGCCACCGGCAAGGTAGGCGACCAGGAATGGGGCGATGGCGACGGGGGCGGCACCGAGGGCCCAACCGGCGATACCGGCGATGGCGCAGAGAATGGAGGCGGCGAGTTGCGCTTTCCATTCGTTCTCCTCGTGTTCGCTTTCGGGCAGATGCACCTCGCGTGGAACGAGTCGAGGCAGGGGAAGATCGCGCCACCTCCAGAAACGGGGAGCGGTGGGGCAGGTGACGCGGGCGATGGTGGTGGCGCCGGCTTGATGGTTGACCGTGAACCGTTGCGCGTCGGGCAAGCCGTCCGAATGGGGGCATTTTTCGCAATCCCGGGCACCCGACAGCAGGGCGCAGGTGTTTTCTGTGGCGGCGTCGCTGACGGTCTGAAGGCGGGCAGCGAGGCGATCCGCGACGGCGCTGTCGCGAGGGGCGCCGAGCGTGGCCACGGAGAGGGCGCCAGCGGCCCGATCGACGCGGACGGCTTCGAGCGTCGGGTCGCCCTTCATTTCGTCGGCCACGAGCTGAACGAGGCATCCATCTTTGGGGGAACTTTCGGGGCTCATAGGAACGTCCGACGGAGCGGACGAGTTTGGCTGCTCCGTTGGCTGGCATCATCCGCGTGGTCCGGGCCCAGTGCAACTCACGTGACGCGGGTGCATCCCGGGAGGATGGATTATGGACAACATGTGGATGCACGAGGTCGCTGAACGAGGCGGGCTATTGCCCGAGCCAGCGGGGCGGATTAATCTCTGCCACGATGACATTTCGCGGGTTCGTTGGCCGGGCAGGGCTCTGGATGGTTCTTGGAATCGAATTAATGGGGGCGACCGCTGTTTTTGAGAGGGATGCCGAATGGCGATGGATCAAGGGGACGGGCGAAGCCTCGGCGCCCGATCGGACAGCTTGGCGAGCGACCGATTTTGATGACGGCGGTTGGGGGGTGGGCCCGGCGCCCTTTTTCTACGGCGAGAACGTATCGGGGACTGAGCTGCCGGACATGCGGGGTGGGTACACCTGCCTTTTCCTGCGTCACGCCTTCGTGGTGTCGGACCCGGCGGCGTTGGGCGGGGTGCGGTTGAAGGTGCTCTCCGACGATGGATTTGCAGCGTGGATCAATGGTCTGCCGGTGGCACGATTCAATGTTCCGGCCGGGGACTTCGCCTTCAACGCGACGGCGTTGGGGACCTTTAACGAGCCGCTTCCAACCGAGACCTATGAGATTGCGGACTTCGCGAATGTTCTCATTGCCGGGACGAATGTAATTGCGGTGCAGGCCTGCAATGCGTCGTTGAACGGCAGCAGTGATTTCCTGTTTGAGGCGGCGCTGGAGACGGAGATCGACGATGTGTCGCCGATCGCGGAGCGGATCGTGCCGGCGGCGGGCTCGAGGATGCGGGAACTCACCCAGGTGACGGTGGTGTTCAGTGAGCCGGTGGAGGGGGTGGATGCGGGAGATCTCCGGATCAATGGTACGGGGGCGACGGTGCTGACAGGATTCGGGGGGGATCAGTACGTGTTCGAATTCCCGGCGGTGGCGGCGGGCGGGGTGACGGTGGCGTGGGCGGCTGATGCGGGCATTCACGACCGGTCCCCGCGGCGGAATCCATTCGGCGGCGGGGCATGGCAGTACACGGTGGACCCGGATCTGCCGGTGCCGGGCGTGACGATCAGCGAGTTCATGGCCGACAACGACAGGACACTGAACGACGAGGACGGCGATGCGTCCGATTGGATCGAGATTGAGAACGGGTCGGATCAGGTGGTGAACCTGTCGGGGTGGGGGCTGACAGACAACGTGGCCGCGCCGCGCAAGTGGCGGTTCCCTTTGGTGTCTTTGGCAGCGCATGGCCGGATGATTGTTTTTGCTTCGGGTAAGGATCGGAGTTCACCGACGGCGCCCTTGCACACGAACTTCCGATTGGGCCGAGACGGAGCGTATCTGGGGCTGACTCGACCCGACGGGAGCGTGGCCTCGGAGTTCGCGCCGGCGTATCCACCGCAATCGGAAGACGTGTCCTACGGGCGGTTGCCGACGGATCCCTTGAAGGCGGGGTATTTTCCTCAGCCCACGCCGGGGGCCCCGAATGCGGAGGGGGGGGCAGGGTTTGCGTCGGATGTGGTGTTTTCGCGCATCGGGGGGACGTTCCTGCAGCCATTCCCGTTGACGCTTCGAGCGGCGGAGGGGGATGCCGTGGTGCGGTATACGTTGGATGGCCGCGTTCCGACGGAATCTTCACCAGAGGCGCGAGGACCGATTCAGATCACGACGTCGACGCGTGTCCGAGCCCGAGTGTTTTCGCCGGGGCTGCTTCCGGGGAGGCTCGTGGGAGAGTACTACGTGCAATTGAATCCGACGGCAGCGAGTGTGACGTCGTCGTTGCCGCTGGTCGTGATTCACTCCTATGGGGGTGGTTCAGTGCCGGCGGATGGGGAATACCCTGCGTTCATCAGTTTCTTCGAGCCCAGGGGGGGTGTTTCGTCGTTGACCAACGCGCCGGACCTGCGGACGCGGGCGCGCGTCAATATTCGGGGTTCGAGCACCCTTTATCAGCCGAAGCGGAATTACAGCGTGGAGTTCCGGGACGAGTTGGAAGCCGATCGGGATCAATCGCCGCTGGGATTGCCGGCGGATTCGGACTGGATCCTCTATGCGCCGAATAACTTTGAGCCGGTCCTGATTCACAATCCGTTCATCTTTCGGCTGAGCAATGAGATTGGGCGTTATGCGCCCCGGACACGATTCGTGGAGGTCTACGTCCAGACGGACACGGGCAGTCTGGCCTCGTCGCACTATCAGGGGATTTACGTGTTGATGGAGAAGATCAAGCAGGGAGCCGACCGGGTGGATGTCGCGAAGTTGGAGCCCGAACACACGACGGAGCCGAGGGTGACGGGAGGATATCTGCTGAAGATCGACCGTCTGGATCCGGGGGATTCGGGGTTCCCGGCGGGGGGCCAATACATGGGATTCGTGGAACCGAAGGAGGAGGAAATGCGGCTGCCTCAACGTGCGCCTCAGATCACGTACATCCGTGACTACATCGATCGATTCGGGGTGGCCTTGAATGCGGCGAACTGGCGGGACCCGGTTTCGGGGTGGCGGGCGTATGTGGACGAGGAGGCGTGGATCGATCACCACGTCTTGAATGTGATGGCCTTCAATGTGGATGCGCTTCGACTCAGTGCGTTCTTCTATAAGCCGCGGGAAGGGAAGCTCACGTTTGGGCCGATCTGGGACTTTGATCGTGCGTTGAACTCGACGGACGGGCGGGATTCGAATGCCCGGGTTTGGCGTTCGCAGGTCAGCGACCAGGGCACAGATTTCTTCAACTACCCATGGTGGGGACGGCTCTTTCGGGACCCGGATTTCTGGCAGAAATGGATCGACCGTTACCAGGAGCTTCGTCGGGGGGCGTTCGACACGAACTACATGAATCGGGTGATCGACGAGATGGCGTATCAGGTTCGGACGGCTCAGCCGCGCGAGGCGGCGCGGTGGGCGGGATTCACGTCGCCGCGGGTGAGTTATGCCAACGAGGTCGCCCAGATGAAGGCGTGGCTGGGACGACGCATCCACTTCATGGATACCAACTTCTTGGCCGCGCCGACGATTCGTGTGGTGGCGGGGACCGGCTTGGGAGCGTTGAACGGAGAGTTCTCCGGGCCCGCGGGAGCGACCATCTACTACACCACGGACGGAACCGATCCGCGGGCCCCGGGTGGAGCCATTGCCACGTCGGCCCGGCCGTATGCCGGACCCGTGGCGGTGGGAGAGACGGGCGTGATTCGGGCCCGGTCTCACAACACGGGCCATCGGAACCTGACTGGGGCGAATAACCCGCCGCTCTCGAGTCCGTGGTCAGGTCCGGTGGAACTGCGGCGTGCGACGATTCCCGGGGTCCCGCTCCGCATGTTGGTATTCACGGAGATACACGCCCGCCCCGCCGGTCCAACACCGCAGGAACTTGCCGGGAATCCGGTGCTGAGCGCGGGGGATTTCGAATTCTTGGAGTTGAGAAATGGCGGGACGACCTTGGCGGACCTGGGCGACCTGCGGTTTTCGGAGGGAGTGCGATTCGCGTTCGCGACGAGTTCGATTCCAGTGATGCCGCCCGGGGCTCGCCTGATTCTCGTCCGGAACCGGGCGGCGTTTATCCAGCGCTATGGGGCCCGGGATACCATCGCCGGAGAGTATCAGGGTGCGTTGAGCGCGGCCGGTGAGACTTTGCGCATCGTGGACGGGGCAGGCCGGATTGTGGCGACAGCCCGATTTCGTCCGTCAACACAGCCAGCGGCGGATGGGCTTGGGTTTTCACTTGTGTTGCGGGAGGAAGCCTCGAGAGGGCAGGGGGCGGACGAGTCAGACTGGCGAGTGAGCAGCCAGGACGGGGGCTCGCCTGGGGAAGCGGCTCCGGCTTGGCCTGAAATGCCGGTGGTGGTTATTCAAGAGGCGCTGACGCACACCGATCCGCCCCAGCTCGACGGGATCGAACTTCACAATCCCGGCGGGGCTCCCGCGGCGATCGGAGGTTGGTACCTCACCGACGATCGGGAGACGCCGTTCAAGTATCGCATCCCGGACGGGACGGTAATTCTTCCGGGCGGCTTTCT